>JAADCO010000125.1 GCA_013154385.1 Thermodesulfobacteriota bacterium | reverse complement strand
TTTTGGGCCACGGTGAGGTTGGGGATTTCGAGAAACGTGCGGTCGAACAGTTCCTCCTCCAGGAGGACCCTCAGCAAACCCATGGCCAGGGCCCCGTCTTTCCCCGGCCGCACCGGTAGCCAGCGATGAGCATGCGCCAGGGCTTCGTGGCCGCGCGGATCAACGATTACGTATTTGGCCTTTCCCTCCCTTACGCGCTCCAGGAGGCGGGCCGCGTAAGCGTTGGGACCGGGTTGCAAGGCGGAAAAGAAGTTTGAACCGAAGACGATGACGTAGCGGGCCTCCTCGGGATCAGCTTTGAATTCGACGGCCTTTCCGTCGGAGAGGATGAAATTTCCCATGCGAAAACCGATGCCACAGATGTCGGTGTGGGGAATGTGGTTTATGGACCCCACCGCTTTGGTGACGAAACGCTTGATGAAGTGTTTGCGCCCCGGTTGGGATCGTCCGGTGAGCCACACCACCCGATTGCGCACGGGGCCGAGCTCCGGTGCCTGGGGATCAAGGGGGTCGTCCCTGAGAAAGTCTTTAAGCCCCGGGTAATGGCGGTTGTCTCCCAGATGGGAGAAGAGCTTTCCGCCTTCTGAGATTTCACGAATCAAGGTCTCCCAGGAAATGGGGGCGAACTTGCCTGACCCCCTCGGCCCGCAACGTTTGAGAGGGACTTTCAAGCGGTAAGGGTTGTGCAGATAGTCATTGTCCATCTGGGGTTTGGCGCAGGTCGAGGCGGGAACGGACAAGCTTTCCTTAAAAGGCGTCTCGTAGGGCAGGGGAGAACCCTTCTTGTTGTACGGATGATAGGGGTTTCCGTCCACCCGGAGGAGGCGGTTTCCCTTCAAGAGGACCCGCAGGCCGCACCGGGTATTGCAGGCCAGACAAACCGTGTGGACGAGTCTTTCTTCCCCTTCGGGGAGTCTCTGCGCCTTGAGACCTTTGGAGGGGTTTATCTTAAGGGCCCCGGTGGGGCAGACGGCCACGCATCTCGGAAGGAGGCCCTTTTTAAGATCCTCAAGGCACAGGTCGCACTTTTGCACCTGGCCAAAGACCACTTCCAAAACTCCGTGCGGGCAGGCCGCCACGCAGCGACCTTCTCCCTGACAGAGCTTTCGGTTGACCACGACGATCCCTTCTTTGCTCCGGTAAAGAGCTTGGTGGGGACAAGCGGAGAGGCAGGGAGCCGAAGCGCACTGGAGACAGTAGCGGGCCTTGAAACGCAAACGGGTGAACGGATATCGTCCCTCCTCCTGCGGTTCGATCCGTAAACGGTCTATTTCCGGGGGGTCTTCCGGGCGCTGGCAGGCCGTGACACAGGCCAGACAGCCCAGACACCTTTCGGGTTCAAAGGTGAGTTCGGGCCGGACGGTCTCGCCGGTGGCCCACGTGATCCGCGGTCCCAAGAGGCTCAAGGCCACGATTCCCGTTGTTTTTAAGAACGCTCTCCTGTCCATGGGCCGGAGAAATATATTTAATTTCCCGAAAAGTCAAATTGGAATAACCGATTTTCCGTCGGAGATTCATTTTCGTCGGCAATATTTTTGAACTTCGGGAAACGGGGAAGGGGATCTACGGGCTTAGCGAACGGTATTTTTGGATGACGCGGGAGTTTTTGGTGAGCTTTTGTTGTTTCTGGCGAATCTTTTGGGAAAGCTCTAAGAGCTTTTTCTTGATTTCTTCCTCCCTTTTGAGGACGTCTTCGATGAGCTTGAGGAGCTCTTTTTTCTTTTCCGGCGGGAGTTTTTCGTGGAATCCGCCCTGAAAGATGGCCTTGAATTGTCGTCTTCGATAGAGCTTTTCAAGAATCCTCGAGAAGAGATCCGATGCGAGAGAGCCTTCGAGAGAGGAAAGGAGAGAAAGCTCTTCTTTTTGGTGTTCGGCAAATCGTTTGAGTATCTTTTCGTAAGACATTTCGGACCCGTTGGCAAGGACGGAAGCGAGCTTCCGTCCTCTTTTGTTTTGTTAGCCGGAGACGCTGGCTAACCGCTCTTCGGATGGGCTTTCGTTTTGGCTGTGCCCGCTGGGGCCGGTGTTGAGCACGTATTCAACCCACAGCCTTTTAAGTTCCGTCAAATATCTGATGCTTCGGTCTATGATTTCTTGGTCTTCTTCTTGGCCGCTTACTTTGGAAAGTTCGCGGATGATGGCTCCGTAAAGACCATAGAGAAACTCTGCTGCTTCTCCTCCCTTTTCCAGGTTTACACCAGCTTGTAATTCGCCGATTAAGGCGATAGCTTTTCCCAAGTGTTTTCCGCGCTTTTTGGGTTCGTTGAAGTTCGTTTTTACGAGCCCCAGTTCTTTGATCGCACCTTCAAATAGTAGTTTGACGATTTTTTGCGGATCCTCCAGCGTGGTGACTGAGTTCCGTCGGTAGTTATTGAGAGCCGCCCCATACATAATTTGCCTCCGTGTTTATCTCTTGCGTGGTTTCTACTTATCTTCGGTTAGTCCGAGGATGCTCTTGAATTGGACATCAAGGTAAGAAGACATGTCGTTTAGTTCTTGAATGTATTGATCGAGAGCCATGAATTGTCTTTGGAGAGTGGCTATGTATCGGTCAACTCTTTCTTGGGCCAGCGCGATGTTTTTGTCGAGATTTTCGATGTAGCGCTCTGTGGTGTCCTGTTCTAAAGCAATTAGCCCTGATGTGCCAAGATATTTCTGTAGTGTTTCGTTAAGTTTGTCAGCCAAACCCGTGATGTTTTTCTCTTCGTCGCCGATCATCAGGGTTTTTATTTCTTCCGGATGGTTCGCGATGGCTTCTTCTAGCTTTTCTTCGTCAATGGTGATCGTTCCGTCCCGGTTGAAGTTTAGCCCCAGGTCAAACAAGCTGGTTATGTTCTCGTTGCCGGGAAAGTTCATGGAGAGAACGTCTCTTAGGTCTCGGATGAGGCTTTCGGCGGCGTTGCTGCGGTAGAGAGGCCCTTCTTCACCGGTTTCGAGATCAAAGGCCATTTTTTCGCGCAACTCCTGCAAAAAGCCGTTCACCTCTTCCACCAGAGAGACCAGGGTCTCTTTGATTTTGTCGTGATTCGCGGTGACGGTGAGGAAGGATTCACCGGTTGTCTGAAGCTTTAAGGTTACCCCCGGGATGATGTCGGCGATCTCGTTCGTGCCCCGCTCGTAAGAGATGCCGTCTACGGAGAGGAAGGCGTTTAGGCTCTCTCCGTTGTCTTCGATCTGGTTGGGAAAGATGGTCGGCGTGTCCGGGCTTTGGGTCACCGAAAGGCTTTCGGGGGAGCGTAAATCGAGGAAATAGTTTCCCGCCTCGTCCCTTATCAAGTAGGCGCGCAGAGAAGAGTTCTCCGCGGCTTCGTTGATCAGGTCTTTGAGCTCCGAAAGCGTCGTGCCGTCCGCCACGTCAACGCTTATTTCCTGGCTCCCCACGCTGATGTTCAGGGTGATGGTCTCCCCGGAATCGTTGATCACTTCATCCGGCGCGCTAAAGAGATCCGTGCGCCAAATGTTGGGCGTTCCGATGACCTCTTCGAAATCCATCCCCTGAAGTTCCTGGGTGACCACTATGCGCTGCGATTCCCCGGTTTCCTTGGATTTGAGGATCAGGCGATACGGGTCAGCCGCAGACCCCGTGTCGATTACCTTGGCCTCCACGCCGGGGTTTTCGGTGTGCTCGTTTATGAGGTCCGCCAGGCCCTCGAGGGTGATCCCTTGAGGGACGAGCAGGGAGAACTCTTCCTCCCCGATCTGGATCTGGAGGACGTCGTCCGAGTCGGGATTGATAACCGCATCCTTGGTGCTGAAGCCCTGAGACTGCCAGAGGCTGTTTCGGGCCAGCTGTTCTACGTCAACCCGATAGCTCCCTTCAAGGGCTCCGACGTCGGCTTCCGCGGAGATGGAAGTGCCGGAGACGGAGACGTTGCGCAGGAGATAGTTGCTCTCCAGAGAGAGGTCCAGGGCCATGGACTTGAGCGAGAGCACCTTGGTGTTGAGCCAGTCGAATTCCGTGAGGCGACTTTCGTAAAAATCCTTCTTGGCCTCCATGCTTTCGATGGGCTTTTCTTCGATCTGGCGGAGCTGATCAATGAGCCCCTGGAGATCAAGCCCAGAGCCCAGACCAAGGACGTTTATCTTTCCGAAAATGTCGGCCATTTTTCTTCTCCAAGTGCGCTTCGTTTTTGGTATCTAATTTCTTCTATCGAGCGGAAGGAGGGCGAGATTTAAAAACTAGGCTTTGTCCTCCGCCTCTGCGCGTTCGCCCTGGCCCAGCTTGTGCAGATGCGGGCGGAGGGGTTCGCGCAAAGGGTATCTCCGCGAGTCCAGGACCACCTGCTTGGCCAGTTTGCGAGAGACGTTCACCGCGATGGGGCCCAGGAGATTGACCGTCATTTCCTCCGGGTTCTCCTTCGGGATGGTGACGATGGTCAGAAAACACAGCTCGTCGTCTTCGTGCAGATGGAGTTCCTTCTTGGCCTCAAGAGGCAGTTTGGGATGATAGTCCGGGAAGAAGAGCTTGGGGTCCACCACGACAAAGGCCAGTTCAGGGACGTCTATGGCCTGCAACCAGAAAAAGGGGGAACCTTCCTTGTGGGGGATGAGCACGTACCGCTTGGCCTCGGGAAACCCGAGGATGCCGCTGGGAAAGAAGATGATCTTCTTTTCGTCTATTTCGATCTTTCCGAAGCGGGTGGTTTCGATCTCCAAACTATCCCTCCTCTTGTGGGGCGAATAATTCGTCCGGGAGCTGAGAGGCCTCTGCCGCCCGTATGTTCTCTTCCTGTATCTTGCGATAGACCTCCAGGCGATGGACCGGTATGTGGGGCGGGGCCTCTATGCCCAGTTTCACCTGGCGTCCCTTGATATCGAGGACGATGATCCTGATTTCGTGGCCTATGGTGATGGACTCGCCTATCTTACGTGTAAGGACTAGCAAGGGCTCTCCTTATGAAAGATAGTTCACCAAACTGAGTTGCATGACCTTGGAAGCCGCGGCCAAGGCGGCTTGGTACGCGGTTTCCTTGGCCCTTAACCGGGTTGCCACCTCGAGGAGATCCGCATCCTGGGCCTCGCTGAGGTTCTCCTGGATGGTGGTTTTCGTCTCCTCGTAAAGGTTTTCCTTGAGTTCGAGATGATCCACGCGCGCCCCGAGCGCGGCGCGTTCGTTGAGCAGATGGTCGAGCACGCGATCCAGGCGGTCAATGTGGACGCCGAGCTCCTCTACCTCTTTCGTGGTGTCCGCGACGTTGTTGCTTTCAAGCGTCTTTTTGAGGGAGATCAGGGTGTCGAAGAGTTCGGATTGCATCAGGGCCTGGTTTCCGTTGCGGCCCACGAGGATCTTGCCGTCTGAGGAGTAGGCGTAATAGAGGTCTTCCTCTCCGCCCTGGTAGATGACTTTTTCTTGTACCGAGCCGTCGGGAAGCACCTCGCGGCGCAGCTCAAAGGGCGTTTCTCCGTTGGCGTAACCCGCGGGCCGGTTGCCGGCAAAGACGTAGCGTCCCCCGTGCTTGGTGTTGGCCAGGGCCAGGGCCTCCTGGAGGAGGTTGTCCACCTCGATGGCCAGGGCCTTTCGGTTTTCGTCGGAAAGGGAATCGTTCCTCGCCTGAATGGCCAGTTGTTTGGCCCGCATGACCAGGTTTTCCAGCCCCTCGTAGGCCCCTTCCATGGTGTGGAGATAGGACTTGCCTTCGCGGATGGAGACCTGATAGCGCTCGATCTCCTCGAGCGAGCGCCGATAGCCCAGAGAGCGCACCAGATCAACCGGGTTGTCCGAGGGCTTTTCGTACTTCACCCCCGAGGCGATCTGGTTTTCGAGTTTCCGCATTTCATCCGTGAGAGAGTTCAGGTTGTAGAGCATGCGGTCGTACATGGTCTTCATGCCTACGCGGATGGGCATGGCCTCCTCCTAACTAACGCTTTGCCGCTATTAACGTATCGAGCATTTCGTCGGCGACGGTCAAAATTTTGGCCGAAGCGGCAAAGGCCTGCTGGTACTTGATGAGATTGGCCATCTCCTCGTCGAGAGAAACCGCAGAAATGGAATCCCGCATGGTCTGGAGCTGGTTGATGAGGTCCTCCATGAAAGTCTTTGAGTTTTTGACGGTCTTGGTGGCGATGCCGATCTCCCCCACGAGGGAGCCGTAGTAGTCGGAAATGGAAGCCTCGGCCAGCTTTTCCCTTTTCTCGTGGGTGAGGGCGGCCAACCTCAGGGCGTTGCGGTTGTCTCCCGGGCTGTTCGTGAGTCCGCCGAGGGTGGAAACGAGCCTCTGATCCTTGATGAAAAGCCGTCGGGAGAGATAGCTCACCACGTTGCCCTCGGAAGTGGCCAGAGAGCTTTCCAGGGAAAACGCCACCCAGTCCGGGTTTCCGTCGTCGTTGAGGTCCGGGTCGTTTACCCGGATGCGCAGGCGACCGGATTCGTCCCGCTCCACCGC
>JAADCO010000091.1 GCA_013154385.1 Thermodesulfobacteriota bacterium | reverse complement strand
GCGGCTCCGGGCCAGATTCCCGCCGATAAACTCCGCGAAGTCCTCGAGATCCTTTCTTAAGCCCGCTTGATTAAGTCCTTCAAACAAGTAAACTCCCTTAGTATGGACGTTTACGGCATCATTGGCTGGCCGGTGGAGCACTCCCTTTCCCCCGTCATGCACAACACCGCCTTCAAGGCCCGGAAGATCCCCGCGGTCTACGGACTCTTCCCCGTTGCGCCGGAAGACCTCAAAGAGGCCCTCACCGGCCTGCGCGCCTTAAACATCAAAGGGGTCTCGGTGACCATTCCCCACAAGGAAAACGTCATCCCCTTCCTCGACACCCTGGACCGGGTGGCGGAAGAGATCGGGGCCGTAAACACCATCGTGCATCGGGAAAAGAGGCTTTTCGGCTACAACACGGATTGGATCGGGGTGAAGAGGGCCCTTGAGGAGGTCGTCTCCCTCGCCGACAAGCGCGCGGTGGTCGTAGGAGCGGGGGGCGCTGCGCGCGCCGTGGTCTACGCCCTGAAACGCGAAGGGGCGAGGGTGACGATCTACAACCGCACCTGGGAAAAGGCCCGGAGTCTTGCGGAAAAATTCGCCGTGGAAGCGCGCCCCTGGGAAGAACTCCCGGACGCCCGGGGCGAGATCTTGGTCCAGACCACGAGCGTGGGGCTCAAGGAAGACGTGAGTCCGGTGCCGCGGGAGATCCTCTCCCGCTTTCAAGTGGTGATGGACATCGTTTACACCCCTCTGGAGACACGTCTCTTGCGGGAGGCCCGGGAGGCCGGGTGCAAGACGGTTCACGGTTTGAAGATGCTGGTGCATCAGGGGGCAGAGCAGTTCCGTCTCTTCACCGGTCAGGAACCACCGGTGAGCCTCATGGAGGAAGCCGCCCTGGCCGCCCTCAAAGGAGACTAAAATGCAAACACGACCCATCGAACCCATATCCAGACCGCTCAAGGCCCGCGTGAGGGTCCCGGGCTCAAAGAGCATCACCCAGCGGGCCCTGATCTGCGCGGCCCTGGCCGAGGGAAGGAGCGTGCTCAAGGGCGCCCTGCAGAGCGAAGACCCGGAGCTCCTGGCCCAGGCCCTGCGGGCCGCGGGGGTGAAGGTAGAGTCCGCCCCGGAGGAATACACCCTCGAAGGCGTGGGAAACCGACTCCGCCTCTCGGAGACCGAAGTCTTCATGGGGAACAACGGCACCGGTTCCCGCTTTTTCCTGGCGCTGGCGGCCCTGAGCCGCGAGGGTTCCCTCGTGCTCACCGGGACCGAGAGGCTCTGCGAGCGTCCGGTAAAACCCCTGATAGACGCCCTGGAGCAATGGGGAGCCCGCATCGAATACCTGAAGGAAGAAGGGTTCCTGCCGGTGAGGATTCACGGCTCCGGGCTCAAGGGGGGCCCGGTGGAGCTTGCGGCGGCCAAGAGCAGCCAGTTTCTCTCCGCCCTGCTCCTGGTTGGCCCCTACACTTCCGAGCCCGCGGAGATAAGGCTCATCAGCCCTCTGGTCTCCCGCCCCTACGTGGACCTGACCATCGCCGTGATGGAGGCCTTCGGAGCCGAGATAGACGAAGAGGGCCCCGTCTTTCGGGTGGCGCCGAAACCTTACCAGCCCAGGGAATACGAAATCGAGGGCGACGCCTCGAGTGCCTCTTACTTCCTGGCCGCCGCGGCCCTGGTGGGCGGGGAGGTCACGGTGGAGAACCTCCCGCGGAAGTCCCTCCAGGGAGACGCGGCCTTTGCCGGGCTCCTTTCCCGCATGGGTTGCGAGGTCTCCTACGAGAACGGCGTCACGGTGCGGCGTGATCCGGAGCAACCGCTGCGCGGAATAGACGTCAACATGGGCCGCTATCCGGACCTCGTCCCCACTCTCGCCATCGTGGCGGCCAAGGCCCACGGCAAGACCCACATCCGCGGGGTCCCGCATCTGCGCTACAAGGAGACCGACCGTCTGCGGGCCGTGGCCACGGAGCTCACCAAGTGCGGCGCCAAGGTGGAAGAACTCGAAGACGGTCTCATCATCGAGGGGCCGGGCGATCTTCGGGGCGCGGAGATCGAAACCTACGAAGACCATCGTCTGGCCATGGCGTTTGCCATTCTCGGCCTGACGACCCCGGGGATGGTGATCCGGAACCCGGCCTGTGTGGGCAAATCTTTTCCCAATTTCTGGGAGGTCTTCGAAAGTCTTTACTAACCTGCCCCGCCTTTCCGATAGGAATTGACAAAACTTCCCCGGCTGGTTATAGATTTCGACGGTTCGGGACGCAGCGGGACGTGGCGCAGCCTGGCAGCGCACCTGCTTGGGGTGTAGGGGGTCGGCGGTTCAAATCCGCCCGTCCCGACCATTTATTTTTGTCTAGGCTCCTGGCTACCCTGGGAGCCTTTAAAATTTTTTGAAAACCGGGCGTCTGCCTGGGGGGAGGTGACAAATGAGAACCTCACCTGTGTGTCAGATCGAGAAGTTTCCCGCCCAGGAGGCCCAAAGGGCCAGGAGCTGTAACTTCCTCACTACACACATCCTCATGGAGATGTGGCAGGCTCCCTTCTCTCTTCTGGCCGATGCGCGCGAGGTAGAAAAGGCCCTGCGCTACGCCGGAAACGGTCGGGGAGACGAAGGCGACGTCATCAGCTATCAGTTCTCACCCTACGGTGTTTCCGCCAAGGCCACCTTTGGCGATGCCCACATCTTCATCCACACTTGGCCGGAAAACGGCTATGCCGCCGTAGACATCTTCGCCAGCTCCCAGGAAGGGGCTTACGAGGTCTTTGAGCGCTTGAAGGAAGCCTTCAAGCCTCACTACGTCCACGCCCTCGAAATGAAGCGTGGACAACTGGTGGAAATGGAGGAAACTTGACTCGCTACTGGTGGTTTGAAAAAATCACGCCGCATTATTCGCACGGGTATCACGTTATCCCCGTTTACGAGCGGCGCACCCCTTTTCAGCATCTCCTGATCTACAAGAACGATCTCTGGGGGCGCTTCCTCGTCCTCGACGGTATCACCCAGTTCACCGAAAAGGACGAGTTCATCTACCACGAGACCATCGTCTTTTGCCCGGCAGCGGCGCTTGAGACTCCTCCCGAGGAAGTGCTCGTCATCGGTGGAGGAGACGGGGGTGTCATTCGCGAGCTCCAGCGTCTGCCCGGGTTGAAGAAGGTCCTCCAGCTCGAGGTGGACGAAGAGGTCTTTCGGGCCTGCCAGAAGTATCTGCTAGACCTCGCCGGAGATTACGACGACCCGCGGGTCGAGTTTCGCATCAGTGACGGGGCGGAGTTCGTGAAGCAGGCCCCGGCGGAATCCTTCGACCTCATCATCGTGGATTGCACCGATCCCATCGGTCCGGCGGTAAGTCTCTACACCGAGGAGTTCTACGCCAATCTCGCCCGCATCCTCAAACCGCACGGGCGCTTCATCCAGCAGGCGAGCATCCCCCGCTTCTATCCGCAGACCCTGCCCATGGCCTACAACCGCGCGCAGAAGGCCTTTGCGCGGGTGGAGATCCTGCGGGCCCCTGTTCCCTGTTACGGGGACGAGATCGCCTTCATCCTGGGCAGCAAGGACGGTTCCTCCGCCGCCAAGCCCCAACGCGAGTTCCGCGGGCGTTATTACAACCCCGCCATCCACCAGGCCTCCTTCACCATTCCTTCCTGGTGGGAAGAGCTCCTCAAAGGCTGATGCCTTACAAACCCCGGGACCACTACTTCAAGAAGGCCAAACAGGAAAAGTATCCCGCGCGGTCCGTCTACAAGCTCCAGGAGGCCGACCGCAAGTATCGTCTCCTGAAGCGCGGCCAGAAGATCCTCGACCTCGGGGCGGCTCCCGGCTCGTGGAGCAAGTATGCCCTCGAACGCGTGGGGCCCAAAGGAATGGTGGTGGCGGTGGATCTCTCCCCGCTCAAGATCACCGCGCCCAACCTGATCTTCCTCCAGGAAGACGTCTTCTCCGTGGAGCCCGAAAAACTGCGCGAGCTCATCCAGGGCGAGGCCTTCGACGCCGTCCTGAGCGACATGGCCCCCAAGACCACGGGCGACCGCAGCGGGGATCACTTCCGCTCCGTCAACCTGGCGCAAAGGGCCCTCTCCCTGGCCGAGGAACTGCTTAAACCCGGCGGGGTCTTCTTCGTCAAGGTGTTCGAGGGGGAGGCCTTTCCGAAGTTCGTGGAAGAGGTCAAGAAGCGGCTCGGCGGCCCCATAAAGAGGTTCCGTCCCAAGAGCACGCGCGCCGAGAGCCGCGAAATCTTCGTCCTCGCCCACAAGAAATAGTTTCCCGCAGGCGAGCTACCCAAAAAACTGGATGGTGTTAGAATAGGCCGCGGCTTATTGCTACTCGTTACCAACAAGGAGGAGCCCATGCCCACGGAAAAAGAGATCCTCGAGGTCTTAAAAGAGGTCAAGGATCCGGAACTCAACCGCAGTCTCGTTGACCTCAACATGATCCGCGACGTGAAGGTCGAGGGCGACAAGGTCAAGGTCACCGTGGCCCTGACCATCGCCGGCTGTCCGATGAAGAAACGCATTGCCGAGGACGTGCGCCAGGCCGTGCTCAAGGTCCCCGGCGTCAAGGAGGTCGAGGTGGAGCTCACCACCATGACCCCCGAGGAGCGGGAAAAGGTCTTCGGCAAGAAGAGCGTTTCCGAAAAGAAGGCGCTCAAGGACGTGCGCCACATCATCGCCGTAGCCAGCGGCAAAGGGGGCGTGGGCAAGACCACCGTGGCGGTCAACCTGGCCGTGGCCCTCTCGAAGAAGGGGCAGAAAGTGGGCATCCTGGATGCAGATATCTACGGCCCCAACGTCCACATCCTCATGGGGCTCGAAGGCGAAAGACCCTTCTCGCGGGATCAGAAACTCGTTCCCCCGGAGCGCTGGGGCATCAAGGTCATGTCCTTCGGCTTCCTGGCCCCGGAGGGGCAACCCATCATCTGGCGCGGCCCCCTGGTCCATCGAGCCCTTTCCGAACTGGCCGAAGTGGTGGATTGGGGCGTGCTCGACTATCTGGTCATTGACCTTCCGCCGGGCACCGGAGATGCGCCTCTCACCGTGGCCCAGGTCTTTCCGCTGCGCGGGGCCATCATCGTCACCACCCCGCAGAAACTGGCCACGGCGGACGTGCTCCGCTCCATCCACATGTTCAACGAGCTCGGCGTGCGGATCATGGGGATCGTGGAGAACATGGCCTATCTCAAGACCGTTGGCCCCGACGGCAAGGAGCAGATCATCCCCGTCTTCGGCGAAGACGGCGGGGAGAAACTGGCGCGCGACCTGCGGATTCCCTTTCTCGGCAAGATCCCCCTTGACCCCAACCTCAGCAAGAGCGGGGACGTGGGGCGTCCGGCGGCTCTGGATCCCGAGAGCGAGACCGGAAAGGTCTTCGCCGAGCTGGCCGAAAAAGTCATCGAAAAGTCTCTCGAATTCGAACGTCTGGGTAGCTGCGGCCTGAAGAGGGGATGAACCTCTACGAAAGGCTCCTAGAAAAAGCCGCCTCGCGAGGGCGCGGACGCCTGGTGGCAGACGTGCGCATTGGCCTGGGATACACGGCCGTCCAGCTCGACGACGGGGCCGTGGGCCTGGCCTACACCATTCTCGAAGAGAAGAAGTCCTGCAACCTCCTCGAGCCGGAAGTCAAGTTTGCGGGAAGACCGGCTGATCTCGTGAGCCGCTACTTCCTTTCGCCCAACCTCATCGAGGCCGGGGTGGGGCTCGCCACGATCAACGCCATCCTCAACCGTCCGCGCCCCGACCTCTTGCCCGGAGACCCGCTTTCCTTCCTCTCCCTGGAGCCGGAAGACCGGGTGGCCATGGTGGGCTACTTCGAACCGCTCGTCCACCGGCTGGCCGGCAAGGTGGCTGAATTCTGGGTCTTCGAACGCACGGAGGGCCGCTACGCCCACGCCCTCTCCGAGGCCGAAATGGCGGACTATCTCCCCCAGGCCACGGTGGCCATCGTCACCTCCGTCACCCTCATCAACAAGACCCTGGAGGAGATCCTCAACCTGCTCACAAACGCAAGGGAGGTGGTCCTGCTCGGGCCGAGCACCCCCCTCGTCCCCGAAGCCTTCCTGGGCTATCCCCTCACGCAACTCTCCGGCCTCCTGGTCAAGGACCCGGCCATCCTCACCGCCGTGAGCGAGGCCAAGGGCGCCCGCTCCTTCGGCCCCTGGGTGGAGAAGGTCAACCTGCGGCTCGTTTAGCGTTAGCATCGAGGGTTAAGAAAAAAGGCGGGCCTTCCGAAAAGAATCTCCAAAAAGAGACATGGGAGGGCGGGCCATGAGGAGGTTGTCATGGCCGGAAAAGGTAACGTGTTTCATCTCAACAAAGAGATCGTCTTTGACGTGTTCCACCATCATCCCCAGCCCCTGCCCGTAGCCAAGGCCTATCTCTACTACTTCCTGCTCAAGGTCTCGCGGCA
>JAADCO010000139.1 GCA_013154385.1 Thermodesulfobacteriota bacterium | reverse complement strand
CTACCGGTTCTAAGGAAAGGGCGGGGCACCGCGCGGTGTCCCGCCGCCCTCCTTTCCGCACCCTCCCATTATTCTCTTGAAGATCTCCGGTGAAGACGGTAGTTAGCCTCTTAAACTTTTGACTGAGGGGTGAACAATGGCCGCGCGTGAACGCTGGGCTTCAAGGATTGGTCTCATCTTGGCCATGGCGGGAAATGCCGTGGGATTGGGAAACTTCCTCCGTTTCCCCACGCAAGCCGCACAAAACGGCGGGGGAGTCTTCATGATCCCCTACATGATCTCTCTCATCCTCATCGCCATTCCCCTCATGTGGGTGGAATGGGCCATCGGGCGCTACGGAGGCGTGCGCGGGCACGGCACCACGCCGGCCATCTTTCGTCTCCTCTGGCATCATCCCCTGGCCAAGTACGTGGGGGTCCTCGGGTTGTTCGTGCCCTTCGTGGTCTCCTGCTACTACGTCTACATAGAGAGCTGGACGCTCGGCTATGCGGTCATGTCCCTCCTGGGAATGCTTCCCAAGATACCCGCCACCGCCGGTGATCCCGAGGCCTATCTGGCTCCCTATCGGGACTTCCTGGCCCACTACACCGGGATGGGGGAGGGCGACATCTTTCGTCCCTCGCCGATTGCCTACGCCTTCTTCCTCATCACCATGGTCATGAACATCTACATCCTCATCAAGGGGATTTCCGGGGGCATAGAGAAGCTTGCCAAGGTGGCCATGCCGCTCCTTTTCTTCCTGGCGGTGATCCTCATGGTGCGCGTCATCACTCTCGAGACCCCCAACGGTTCGGCGGTTCAGGGCTTGAACTTCCTGTGGGAGCCGAAGTGGTCGGAACTGGCCAACCCCAAGGTTTGGCTGGCGGCGGCAGGCCAGGTCTTCTTCACCCTGAGCCTCGGGTTCGGCGCCATCATCACCTACGCCTCCTATCTGAAGCGCAACGACGACCTCACGCTTTCGGCCCTCACGGCCTCTTCCTTAAACGAGCTGGCGGAAGTGGTCCTCGGGGGCTCCATTGCCATTCCGGCGGCCGCGGCCTTCTTCGGCGTGGCGGCGGCCCAGACCATCGCCGCGAGCGGGGCCTTCAACCTGGCCTTCGTGAGTCTTCCGGCCATCTTTGCCAACATCCCATTGGGGCAGGTCTTTGGCTTCATCTGGTTCATCCTGCTCTTCTTTGCCGGTCTCACCTCTTCGGTGGCCATCACGCAGCCGGTGATCGCCTTCCTCGAAGACGAGTTTCGCCTGGACCGGCGCCTTGCCGTGTTAATCACCATGTTCGTGCTCTTCGGGATAGCCCACGTGCCCATCTTCCTGGCCGGGGCCCTCGACGAAATGGATTTCTGGGCGGGGACCTTCTTCGTGGTGGTCTTTGCCCTCTGCGAGGTGTTGATCTTCTTCTGGGCCTTCAGCCCCTCGGCGGCCTGGGCGGAGATCAACCGCGGCGGATTCATCAAGCTGCCGCGCATCTTCTTCTACATCATGCGCTACGTGACCCCGGCCTTCCTGGCCCTCATCACCGCCTGGTGGCTCTTCAAGGTGCTTCCGGGTTATCTGGCCGAGAGCCGCTGGACGGCCTGGGTCGCGCGCGAGGTGCTCGTCAGCATTATGGCCCTCTTCTGTTTCCTGGTATATTATCAAGATCGTCGCCGGAGGAGGCGTAAAAAATGAAGGGTTCAGCCCTGTTATTCATGCTTTTTTCCTGGAACCTGGTCATTTCGCTCTGCACGTTCTGCTTTACGCGGCTTTTTCTGGCGAACAAGCCCGGAAGAGTGAAGGAGAAGAAGCGCTAGACCTTGCGCGGACTCTTTAGCCCTAAACCGCCTTTAGCCGAACGCCTGCGCCCGAAAGACCTTTCGGAGTTCGTGGGCCAGCGTCATCTCCTGGGCGAAGGCCGTCTCCTCTCGCGCTTGCTCGCGCAGAAAAAGCTTCCCTCCCTCATCCTCTGGGGCCCTCCCGGTTGCGGCAAGACCACCCTGGCCCGGCTCCTGGCGCGAGAGACCGAGGCCGAGTTTTTGACGGTCTCGGCGGTGGAGGCCGGTATAAAAGAATTGCGCGAGATCATCAAACAGGCGGAGAAAAACCGCGCGCTGGGGAAGAAAACGGTCCTCTTCGTGGACGAGATACACCGTTTCAACAAGGCCCAGCAGGACTTTCTCCTGCCCTTTGTGGAGCAGGGGCTGATCACCCTCATCGGGGCGACCACGGAGAACCCCTCCTTCCGGGTCATTGCCCCGCTTTTGTCCCGGGCCAAAGTGCTCACCCTCAAGCCGCTCTCCCCCGAAGAGATCCTTCTCATCCTGCGGCGCGCCCTTTCTGACGAGCGCGGTTTCGGCGGGAAGGTAGAGGTCGAGGAAGGCATGCTGGAGATGCTCGCGGAGATGGCCCAGGGAGACGCCCGCGTGGCCCTTAACTTCCTCGAGACCCTGGTCGAGGCCGCTCCGGAGGAGGAGGGCCGAAAGCGCCTCACCTTGAAACTCCTCGAAGAGGTTTCTCTCGAAAAGCCGCTCCTTTACGACCGCAAGGGCGAAGAGCACTACAATCTGCTTTCGGCCTTTCACAAGAGTCTTCGCGGTAGCGATCCAGACGCCGCGGTTTACTGGCTGGTGAGGATGCTCGAGGCCGGGGAGGACCCCCTGGTCATCGTCCGGCGCATGATAGCGGCGGCGGCCGAAGACGTGGGAAACGCCGACCCCCAGGCCCTGCTCCTGGCTCTCGCGGCCAAGGACGCCTTCGAGTTCCTGGGAAGCCCGGAGGGGGAACTGGCCCTGGCCCAGGCGGCCATCTACATCGCCACCGCGCCGAAGAGCAACGCCTCCTATCGGGCCCTTTCCGCCGCGCGGGAAGACGTGAAGCGTCACGGTGCCTTGCCGGTGCCCATGCATCTCCGCAACCCGGAAACGTCCCTCATGAGGGCCCTTGGCTACGGCCGGGGATACAAATATCCCCATCGCTATCCCGGAGCCTACGTCAAACAGGAATATCTGCCGGAAAAACTCCGCGGCCGGCGCTATTATCAGCCCTCTGATCGCGGTTTCGAGGCCGAGATACGAAAACGGATGGCCTCCCTCAAGAAGCATTCCCCCGATGAGGAAAGATAGTTCTTGCCAAGAGAGGGCCTTTTCGGCTATTCAGGCAAAGTATGCCGGTTGAGATCATAAAGAGATCTGACAGGCGATTTCCGGTCCGCTGGCTCAGAGAGAAACTGGAACGGGCGCTCGAGATCCTCGGTCTCAAGGACCGAGAGGTAACGGTGCTCCTGGTGGACGACGAGGAGATCACCCACTACAACGAGCTCTATCTCGGACGCCCTTATCCCACCAACGTGATCTCCTTTTCTCAGCTTGAGGGTCCCTTCCCGGGGGTGCAGCATTCCCTGCTGGGGGACATCATCATCTCCCTGGAGACGGCCTTTCGGGAGGCCCAGGAATACGGTCTCCCGAAGAGACATTATCTCCTCGCCCTGGCTGTTCACGGTTTGGTCCATCTGCTGGGTCACGATCACGAGCGGGGACCGTGGGGGGCCTGGTTGATGGTCCGACGCGAGATCCAGTTGCTTCAGGAACTCCTCGGTCCTCAGGGCAAGAAGACGATCAATTTCGTGAAAAGGAGGGAGTATATGCCGGCCAAATTAGCCGTAAACGTGGATCACGTGGCCACGGTGCGCGAAGCCAGGAAGGTTGACTATCCCGATCCCGTGCACGCGGCGGTGTTGGCGGAGCTCGGCGGAGCCCACGGCATCGTCGTCCATTTGCGCGAGGATCGGCGCCATATTCAGGACCGAGACGTGAGAATCCTCCGCGAGATCGTCAAGACGAAGCTCATTTTGGAGATGGCCGCCACCGAAGAGATGATCTCTTTCGCCAAGGAGGTGCGTCCGGATCAGGTGACGCTGGTCCCCGAGCGCCGACAGGAGATCACCACCGAGGGGGGCCTCAAGGTCAAAGGGCGGGTGGCCAAGGTGCGCAAGGCCGTGGAGGAACTCAAAGAGGTGGGCCTCAAGGTGAGCATTTTCATTGATCCGGACCCGGAACAAATCAAGGCCGCGGCCAAGACCGGGGCGGACATCGTGGAACTTCACACCGGGCACTACGCTGAAGCTGCGGGCCCGGAGGAGATGGATCTGGAGTTAGCGCGCCTCGAGGAGGCGGCCCGGGTGGCGAGGGAGCTTGGTTTCGAGGTGCACGCCGGGCACGGGCTCCACTACGGAAACATCTCGCCCGTAGCGGCCATCCCGGAAATAGAAGAGTTTAGCATCGGACACGCCATCGTGGCCCGGGCCATTATGGTGGGGATGAAAGACGCCGTGCGAGAGATGCTTTGTCTTATTTCCCAGGCCCGTTAGGAGGCTTCTTGGATTTTGGCCGCTTCGAGGCGTTTCAGGGCCTCGTCGAGACTCATGATCCCTTTGGCCACGGCGTAGGCTATGTAGGGATAGACGCGAGGATCGTAGCCTTCCGGACGGGGAAAGAGGCCCTTGGCCCGAAGCTTGGCCAACTTGGCCCGTCTGCGCCGCCGCCGTTCTATTTCTCTCATGCGCTCGATCTTCTTGTGTCTGGCCATGATCTTCCTCCTCCGTGTTGGTCTCGAGATCTATAAATGATTAGCCGTGAATCGTCAACGATCTCTCTTCGACGGCAGAAATGGTTTAAAATATGTAAATCAGAACAAACGAGCTTGGAGGTTAGAGCCGAAAACGGATGAGTAAAACTATACATGGAAACCTAAGTGGCCTCAAACCCAGCCAGTTACGGCGTCTCGAGCGCCTCTATCGTCGGCGGGTTCCACCTTCCAAGGTCATTTCCCACGAGCTTTCCAAAGAGTTGACGGCCCTTTCGGCGGAACTCAATCGTCAGTTGGGTCTCCTCATAAATCGGCGCGGGGAGATCGAGTTCGTCATCGTTGGGGATCACGGGCGAATCGTCATCCCCGCTATTACCCGTTATCGGGAGAGCAGCGGCCGGCTGAGGGGGCTTCGTTGTGTTCACACCCATCTCTCTCACGAAGGTCTCGACCAGGACGACCTCCTGGACCTGGCCTTTTTGAGGCTCGATCTCATGGCCGCCCTCATGGTGAAGGAGGACGGTTTCCCCGGAAAGATCTACATGGCCCATCTCCTTCCGAGCGGACGCAACGGGGAACTCTACGCCTTTCTCGACCCGCAGTATCCGTGGGAGTTGCCGGAAAACTTCCTGGAGACCATCACCTCCCTTGAGGACGAATTGGAGCGCCTGCGGCCGGCCAAGGAAGTGGGGGACAAGGCCGACCGGGCCATCCTGATAAGCGTTACCACGCGTTCGAAGGCCGAAGCCGAAGAGAGTCTCGCGGAATTGACGGAATTGGCTCGCAGTGCAGGGGTGACGGTTCTTGACACCGTTGTCCAGCGTCGCCAGAAGATAGACCCGCGCTTTCTCATGGGTAAGGGTAAGCTTTCGGAACTTCTCATCAGGGCCATGCAGCTTTCGGCCAATCTCCTGATCTTCGATCAGGAGCTCACCCCCTCGCAGATGAGGTCCATTACCGAGGTCACGGAGCTTCGGGTTATTGATCGGACGCAACTCATCCTGGATATCTTTGCTCAGCGCGCCAAGACCAGGGAAGGGAAGATACAGGTGGAGATGGCCCAGCTTCGTTATCTGCTTCCCCGCCTGCGCAGCAGGGACGATGCCTTTTCCCGGCTTACCGGAGGCATCGGTGGCCGCGGTCCGGGAGAGACCAAGCTCGAGATAGATCGCCGGCGCATCAAGGACCGGATCGCCCGCCTGGAGCGGGAACTCAAATCCATTTCTTCCCAGCGGAAACTGAGGCGCAAGCGGCGCAAGAGGGAAGGTTTGCCCGTGGTGGCCATCGTGGGCTATACCAACGTGGGCAAGACCACCCTCCTCAATCGCCTTACGGGGAGCGATCTCCTGGCTGAAGACAAGCTCTTTGCCACCCTTGATCCCACCAGCCGCAGGGTGCGCCTTCCTGACGGCCGCATCGCCATCTTCACCGATACCGTGGGGTTTATTCGGGACCTTCCGAAGGACCTGGAGCGCGCCTTCCGGGCCACGCTCGAAGAGCTCTACGAGGCCGATCTGTTGCTCCATCTTATTGATGCTTCCAATCCCTACTTTGAAGACCAGATCGAGGCGGTGGAGCGGATCTTCGAAGAGATGGGGCTTGATCGTCTTCCCTGGCTGCGGGTCTTCAACAAGATAGATCTCCTCGAGCCGGGGGAGGTCGAGGTGTTGAAGAGACGCTATCAGGCCGAGGCCATCTCGGCCCTAAAGCCTGAGACGTTGCCACCGCTTCTTGAGAAGATCTCCTATCTTTTGCCGCCGGCCAAGGGCCAAGAGTCCCTCTCCGAGCTTCAATCCTTAGAGTTCCAAAGGTTTTAGTCCCTAAAAATCGCCGTTTTTAAACCTGGC
>JAADCO010000034.1 GCA_013154385.1 Thermodesulfobacteriota bacterium | reverse complement strand
GTCAGAGTTGTTGAAGACCAGGAAGTCTTCTCCGCTGGTGCGCAGCTGATCCAGGGCCTCTTCGAGGGACATGGGCTTGACGAAGACCCTCTTCACCTCCACGGGAAGCTCCTCCTCGGCGGCCTCCTTGGGTGCGGGGCCCACCAGGACCTGTTCCTTGCCGCCGCGCTTGCGATGCTTCCTCTTCTCCCGCAGCTTTTTGACCTGGGTCTCGAGCTTGGCCGTCACCAGGTCAATGGCCTCGTACATGTCGGCGGTCTCTTCCTTTCCGCTCACCGAAAGACCATCGCCGTTGATGACCACCTCGGCTTGTTGACGAAACTTTTCGGCGCGCAGGATCACGTGGGCCTCGGCTGCTCCCTGGAAATACTTGGCCAACTTACCGATGCGCTTTTGGGCGTATTCCTTGAGCCCCGGGGAAGAATCCAAATGGCGGAAGGTGATGTTGATTTGCATAAGGCCCTCCTATTTGGTTTTTCTCTTGCGGCGACTGGCCGGAAGGATCCCCAAGAGGTCGCGGTACTTGGCCACCGTGCGCCGGGCGACCTTGATGTTGTACTTCTTCTGTAAGATATCGGCGATTTTCTGGTCGCTATAAGGGCGCGTGGGGTCTTCGCTGGCGATGATCTCCTTGATGTACTGCTTGACCGTCTCCGTGGAGATCTGGTCGCCGGTGCTGCTGGTGTAGCCGCTTGAGAAGAAGAACTTGAGCTCGAAGATCCCGTGGGGCGTGTCTATGTACTTCCCCGTGGTGACCCTGCTCACCGTTGATTCGTGGAGATCCACATCCTGGGCCACGTCGCGCAAGATGAGAGGCTTTAGCCCGGAGATGCCCTTTTCCAAGAAGTCGCGCTGAAAGCGCATGATGCTTTCCGAGACCCGGAGCAAGGTGCGGTTGCGCTGTTCGATGCTGCGGATGAGCCACACCGCAGAGCGCAGCTTTTTCTGGATGTATTGCTTGGCCTGCTGGGGGATGTTGGGGTCGGAGAGGAGCTTTCGATAGTAGGGGCTGATGCGCAGACGCGGAAGCCCGTCGTCGTTCAGGCGCACCACCCAGTCGGAGCCTTCCTTGAAGACGAGCACGTCGGGTTCGATGTACTGGGGTTCTTCGTCCGAATAGTTCCGCGCCGGGATGGGATCAAGGCCCCGGATGATCTCTACGGCGGCCTCCACTTCCTCGAGGGAGACCCCGTACTTCTTGGCGATGTTTTCAAGCTGCCCGCGTTCCAGATCCCGAAGGTGGTGGGCCACGATCTTGGCGGCCAGCGAGTCTTTGAGCCCCAGGTGTTCGAGCTGGACGAGGAGGCATTCCTCAAGGCTTCTCGCCGCCACTCCCACCGGATCGAAGAACTGGATCTTCCGGAGGACCTGCTCCACGGCCTCTTCGCTCACCCCGAGATCGCGGGCGATCTCCTCCACGGAAAGCGAGAGATAGCCCCGCTCGTTGAGGTTGCCGATGATGTACTCCCCGATGCGGCGCGCGGTTTCGTCGAATTCGGAGAGATAGAGCTGCCAGAGGAGATGAGAGGTCAGGTTCTCCGACTTGGAGAGGCGCTTTTCGTATTCGATGGGTTCCTTGGCCTCGAAGGAGAAGCTGGGATAGGCGCTCCCCGAGTCCTGAAAGTAGCGCTCCCAGTCGAAGTCGGAGACCGCCTGCGGGCCCAGGGGGCTCTCTGCCGCAAGGTCGAGAGTCCCCTCCACCGGCTTTTCCGTGAGCTCTTCGAGGGAAATGGTCTGATGATCCGTGAGTTCCTGCTCGAGCACGGGGTTGATCTCCGCCTCCTGGCGGATGACCTGCTCGAGTTCCAAACGGTTTAGCTGAAGAAGCTTGATCGCCTGCTGAAGCTGAGGGGTTAAAACCAGTTGTTGGGTAAGCTTGAGATTTTGTCTTAGTTCCAGAGCCATCAGTGCAACCTAAAATCCTGCCCCAAGTATATTTCTCGCGCGAGAGGATCCGCGGCAATCTCCTCCGGAGAACCCCGAGCAATCACCTCTCCTTTAGCTACGATATAAGCATAATCGCACACCGTCAAGGTTTCTCGCACGTTATGATCGGAAATCAATAATCCTAGACCTCTTTCTTTCAAATTTTTTAAAATTTCTTTCAAATCCGCCACAGCAAGAGGATCAATGCCCGCAAAGGGTTCGTCGAGGAGGAGAAATTCCGGATCTCTGGCCAGGGCGCGCATGATCTCGACCCGCCGTCTCTCTCCACCGGAAAGGGCAAAGGCCTTCTGATTACGTAATTCGGTCAGTCCGAAGGCTTCCAACAGTGCCTCAAGGCGCCTCTTCCTCTCCTGGCGGGAGAGCTTGAGTATCTCCAGGACCAGCATGACGTTTTCCGCCACGGTGAGACGCCGAAAGACCGAGGGCTCCTGAGGGAGATAGATGATCCCCGCCCAGGCCCTCTTGTGCATGGGTTCCCGCGTGAGGTCCTGGTCGCCGAGGAGGATGCGCCCCTCATCCGCCGGCACCAGCCCGGCCACCATGTAGAAGGTGGTGGTCTTGCCCGCGCCGTTGGGCCCCAGGAGACCGACGATTTGTCCGGTCTCCACGGCGAGCGAGACCCTCTTCACCACCTGGCGACGACCGTATCTCTTGCTCAGGTTTTCGGCCTTGAGTACGCGACCCATCCCTACTCCGGAAAGATGACGGCTTCGGCCTTGTGCCCGGGAGCCGCCTCGACCACGCTGCGGTCCTCGTTGAGATAGAGGATGATGCGATCACCGCGCACGGTGTTGTCCCCCTGCCAGATCTGGGGGTTGTCCTCGAGCACGATCTTTTCCTGGTCCCGGAAATAGACCGCCTTGCCCGCCCGCGCGATCCAGTCGTCCTTGTGTATCTTCACGTGCCCTATGGCCACGAGCTTGGTCACCTCGCGTTTCTCCTCGCCCTTGCCCTTGGTGTAGTAAACGATGAGCCGGTCGGCGTAGATGGTGAGCCCCTCCTTTTGGGCCACCACGTTTCCGCTGAAGATGACCACCTGCTGGTTCTGGAGCACCTCCATGCGGTCGGACTTGATGGTGATGGGCCCCTTGGCCTGGCCCACCGCGGCCGCGCACAGCCAGAAGAAGACGCTGAGGATCAGGAACCTAGCCATCCACCTTCACCTCGGTGCGTTTCAGGACTTTCATCACCCCGGAGCGCAGGTCGTAGACGAAGCCTTCCCCCCGAATGACCAGGCCCTTCTTGTCAATGGTGACCTTGGCGCCGGTTTCGAGGAGCTCCTTCTTCGGCAGATAGGAAAGGTGTGAGGTCTTGAGGGAACCCTGGTGTTTGGAGCGCAGGACCACGTTTCCCTGGAAGAAAAAGGTCCCCTGGCGCGGGTCGTACACCCCGCGGCGCGAGGTGATGCAAAAGCCCCTTTCCGGAGAGGAGCACACGCGCAGATCCTCGAGATGGACCTCGTTTCCCCGATAGACCTCGGCCTTCTCGGCGAAGATGTCCCACTTGAGCTTTCCCTTTTCGTAGATCACGTAGTGGAGCTTCTTGAACTCGGTGTTGGGTTCTTCCTTCTCCTTCTCCTCGGGAGTGGCCGGCTGGGGCTTGGTCCCTTCAGCCGGAGCCTTCTTCTCTTCGGGTTTCGTCTTCTCCGAGGGAGTGCCGGGGACGGAGGTCTTTTGCGGTTCAACGGGCTTTAGGGCCTTGGGTTCCTGATGGCAACCGCCGAGAAGGATCAGGCAAAACAAAAGCGCCCCGAGGGATCGAAGCATCTGAGCATTTCCTCCCATTTTCCTGTGGCTTTGAGTATCAGGTCGCACACCTCGCGCACCGCACCGTGGCCGCCAGGGTGCTGCGTCACGTAGTGGGCGTAGCTCCTCACCGGAGGCCAGCACTCCGGCACGGTGACCGCCAGCCCCACCTTGGCCAGGACGGGGATGTCCACCCAATCGTCTCCCATGTAGGCCACCTCTTCGTCCCGGAGGTCCTTGGCGTGTTTGATCTTCTCGTAGAGTTCGAGCTTGTTCAGCTCCCCCTGGATGAGGAGCTCGATGCCGAGTTCCCGCGCCCGGTGGGTCACGGGAAGGGAGTTGCGGCTCGAAAGGATGCCCACCTCCACGCCCACCTGCTGGAGGAGCTTGATCCCCATCCCGTCCCGCACGCAGAAGTGCTTGATCTCCCGCCCCTCGGCGTCGAGGATGATCCGGGCATCGGTGAGTATGCCGTCCACGTCGAGCAAAAGGAGCCTTACCTTGGCCGCTCTCTTGAGCACTTCTTCAGGAAAGGACACCATGCCTCCTCACCAGGTCGAAGATCTCTCTAAGAATTAATAGCAAATTTCGTGCCTCGTCTAAAGGAAGGGAGTTGGGGCCGTCGCAAAGGGCCTTCTCCGGCGCGGGATGGACCTCCATGAAGATGCCGTCAACCCCTACGGCCGCCGCCGCGCGCGCCAAGGGGGCGACGAACTCCCGCTGCCCGCCCGAGGCCCCACCGGCCCCGCCGGGGAGCTGGACGCTGTGGGTGGCGTCGAAGATCACCGGCACCCCGAGGGCCCTCATGATGGGAAGGGACCGCATGTCCACCACGAGGTTGTTGTAGCCGAAACAGGACCCCCGCTCGGTGAGCAGGACCCCTACTGCGCCGGCGGAAAGGGCCTTTTCCACGGCGAACTTCATGTCCCACGGGGCCATGAACTGCCCCTTCTTGATGTTCACCGGGCGTCCGGTGCGCGCCGCGGCCACGATGAGGTCCGTCTGCCGGCAGAGGAAGGCCGGGACCTGGAGGAGATCGAGCACCTCCGCCGCGGGCTCCGCCTGCCAGGCCTCGTGGATGTCCGAGGTCACGGGAACTCCGAGCCTTTCTTTGATCTCCGCCAGCATGGCCAGCCCCTTCTCAAACCCCGGCCCGCGATAGGAGCGGAGGGAGGTGCGGTTGGCCTTGTCGAAGGACGACTTGAACACGTAAGCGAACCCGGCTTCTTCGGCCGCCGCGGCCATGGCCTCACCGGCGGTGAGCGCCACCTCCAGGCTTTCGAGCACGCAGGGCCCGGCAATGAGTAGAGGTCGTCCCGCCCCCACGGTGATCTCGCCGATCTTTACCTCTTTCACCATCTGCTCCTTCCAAGCTAAGCTTATCCTAGCGCGAAAAGCCCAAGAAGCCCAGGATTAGGGTATGGATTTTGAAATAAGGGACTATCGTTCTCGGGTTTCCGGCCGCGGGCTCGTGCCCTTTCGGGTGGTGCTCAAGGAGTCCGACCTCCAGGTCCTGGCCGAGAGGGACCTCTCGCGGGAGACCCTCCTCATCCTCACCGAGGAGCGCCGCAGGCTCGAAGACTATCTCCGCCGGCATCCGGAGTTCCTGGAGGCCCTTTCCCCGCTTCCCCTAGACCCCGAGGCCCCGGAGGTCGTCAAACGCATGCTTCTCGCCGGTAAGAAGGCCGGGGTGGGGCCCATGGCCGCGGTGGCCGGGGCCATCGCCGAGGTCGTGGGCCGAAGGCTCAAGGCGCAGGGGCTCACGCGCGAGGTGCTCGTGGAAAACGGAGGCGACGTCTTCCTTTCCCTTGAGCGGGAGGCCACGGTGGGCATCTGGGCCGGGGACTCGCCCCTTTCGGGAAAACTCGGCCTTCGTCTCCCGCGGGAGCTCATGCCCTGTGCGGTCTGCACCTCTTCGGGCACCGTGGGGCACAGCTTGAGCCTCGGGCGCGCCGACGCCCTCTGCGTGCTCGCCAAGGACGCCGCCCTCGCCGACGCCCTGGCCACGGCCCTGGGAAACCTGGTGCGCGGGCCGGAGGACTTCAAGCGCCTGAAGAAGGCCGCCCGGCGCCATCCCGAGATCCTCGGTCTGGTCTGCATCGTGGGCGACAAGCTCTTCGCCCAGGGCCCGGCGCTTGAGCTCGTCCCCCTTACTTAGACCCTTCCGCGCAGAGCTCGCCGAGCATCCGGTTGAGCTCCACCGCGGCTTGAAAGGCGTTTGGTCCCGGGCGGGAGAAGAGGAACTCGTCCACGCGCTCGACCCGGGCCTTGAGCCCCTTGAAGTAGGCCCTCTCCGGCGGCGGGGTGGGGTTCTTGTTCATAGGGCCCACCTGATAGAGATAGAGGTCCGGGGAAAGGAGGAGGATCTCCTCCGGCGAGATGAGGACGTGTTTCCTGGGGACCTTCACCGGATTCACCCCACCGGCCACCCGGATGATGTCCGTGACGATGTTTTTCTGCCCGGCCACCCGCAGGGGGCGCTCCATGATCTCGTAGACCACCCTGGGGCGGCAGGGAAGGGGCTTGATCTCGGAGAGCTTGGCTTGGAGTTTCCGGACAAGACTCCGGGCCTGTTCCTCCCTTCCGAGCCTCCGGCCCAGTTGCAGGATGGTTTCGATTATTTCCTCAAGCGTTCGCGGGTCGTAGTAGAAGACCTCGGCCTTGACCTTGGCCCGGAGCTCTTCGGGGAAGGCCCTCTTCGAGCCGGCGATGATGAGGTCCGGCCTAAGCGCCTTTACGAGCTCCACGTTGGGGCGCAGATGGCTCCCCACCTTCACCGCGTGGGGAAAGTTTCGGTCCCGGCGCGTGACGCCGACCACTTCCTCTTCGATCCCCAGGGC
>JAADCO010000062.1 GCA_013154385.1 Thermodesulfobacteriota bacterium | reverse complement strand
TCTTGACCGTCTCGTTCCAGATGTAGGCCTGATAAGCGTGGCACAGCATGAGGAGATATTCGCCGTCAACCAGGGCGAGGGCCCTCTTGAAGGTGCGTTTCGAAGGGCGATGGCGGCTCAAGAATTCGAGGAGGTTCTTCTCCCAGCGGCTGGGGGCAAGCTCGATGCAGGCCCTGACGTTGGGCCAGTTCTTTCGCAGGCAATCGCGGAACTCCTGGGTGCGCTTCATTTCGTACTGGCTCCCCTCCACCAGGAGGAGATAGAGGGCCTTTTCGTAGTTGCCGAGGATGATCTCCCGCAGGGCAAACCCCTGACCGTGCCTTACGGAACCGAACCTCTGGTCGTCGAAGTAGTTGACCACGCCGAAGCGGTTCACCAGGCGGACTTCCTCTTCCAGACCCTCGGCGGAAACCCCCTTGACCAGGATGCGAAAGCGGTTTCCCCGCAGGCGGGCCTTGCTCATGGGCTGGGTGGTCTGGCCGAGATACTCCAGCCGATAGTTTCGGCCCTCTATGTCCCTCTTGGGGCCCTGCTTGATGGTCACGAACTGATAGGAGACGGCGTGCCGATCCTTGAGCCCGCCGTACTTGATGGCCTCGGCCCGCAAACGGAGCTTGCGCGCCACGTCTCCGATGACGTCCCAGGTGGTGGCTCCCCGCTTGGTCAGACGATACAAGGCGTGCTCTCCCCGGCCTTCGGGCGCGATGTCCGCCACCTCGTAGACGACGAAATCCTCGGGTTTCTCCTTGATGCGCATACGCTCGCACTCCCTCTTTGACTGGCAGAAAATTAAGACCCGTGCGCCGCTAGGGCCAGCTCTCATCCGCCTAGCCCCAAAGCCCCAGATCTGCTAACTTGAGAACAAATTGCCACAGGAGGAGGACATGGACCAACCGGTCTTCGACCATCGAGAGCTCACCCTGGACGACGTCTTCGAATTTGCCTGCTATCCCGGGATCTCCTGCTTCAACCTCTGTTGCTACGACGTCAATCTCGTCCTTAGTCCCTACGATTTCTTGCGCTTGCGCCGCGCGCTGAAGATCCCTTCGAGGGAGTTCATCGAAAAGTTCGGCGAGTTGCACCTGGGAGACGTCACGCAGTTGCCCGTGGTCTCGGTGCGCATGAACGTCCACGATTTCTCCTGCCCCTTTCTCCAAAAGGAGGGCTGTTCGGTCTACGAAGATCGTCCCAGTTCCTGCCGCACCTATCCTCTGGCGCGGTTTGCGGGGCGGGACGAAGAGGGCCGGCCCTTTGAGATCTACCGCATCATTCGCGAAACCCACTGCAAGGGCCACTTCGAGAAGCGCCCCATTTCCGTGAAGGAGTGGATCAAGGAACAGGGTCTTGAGCCCTACTACGCCTTCAACGATCTCTTCGGGGAGATCGTCTTCGCCAGGAACCGCCTTGATCGGCCCCTTTCCGCAGATGAGCTGGATCGCATCTACATAGTGTGCTACGAGCTCGAGCGCTTCCGGCCCCTCGTGGAATCCGGAGAGCTCAAGGACCTCTTTTCCGCCGAAGAGATCGAATCCGCCTTAAACGACGAGGAAGAGCTCCTGAAACTCGGGCTCAACTGGCTCAAGAAGACCATCTTCCGCGAAGTAATCCAGGAGGAGGGGGGAAAGTAGATGGAACTCTATCTCATGCAACACGGCCTTTGCGTGTCCGAGGCCGAGGATCCGCGCAAACCCCTTTCCACCGAAGGGCGCCGGATCATCGAATCAAGCGCCCGCGCCCTGGCCAGAATGGGGCTTTCGTTTGATCTCATCATCACGAGCGACAAGCTCCGGGCCAAGGAAACAGCCGAGATAGTGGCCAGGGAGACGAACTATCGGGGCGAGATCAAGGAACACAAGGAGTTCAAGCCCACCGCTCCGCCGGAAGAAGCCGTCGAGGTCCTCAGGAAGTACGACGCGCAGAAGGTCTTTGTCGCCGGCCACCTTCCGTCTCTTGCGGAGATCACGTCCTACCTCCTCGGCGGGGAAAAGAAAGTCCGCGTGCGCTTTCGAAACGGCGGGCTGGTGGCGCTCGAGACAGACCTCACTCCCGGAGAGGCCGAGCTCCTCTTCGCCCTGACGCCGGAACAGCTGGCCCTGATAGCCGGTTAGATGTCGAGCTCTCGGTACTCGAGGGCGTGGGTCTGGATGAAGTCGCGCCGCGGTTCCACTTTCTCGCCCATGAGGGTGGTGAACAGCTCGTCCGCCGCCGAGGCGTCGCTGATGTCCACGCGCAGGAGGCGGCGCGTCTCCGGATTCATGGTGGTTTCCCAGAGCTGATCCGGGTTCATCTCTCCGAGGCCCTTGTAGCGCTGAATGTGAAGCCCCTTGCGGCCTTCCTGGCGCACGAACTCAAGGAGCTCCCGCAGGTTCTCAAAGACCTTCTCCTCGCCGTGAGAGATGACCTTGATCGGCTTTCCGAGGAGGTCGGAGAGCCTTTCGTAGACCTTCAGGGCCCGGCGGTATTCGCGATAGAGGGGGATCTCCGGACCCACGGTGAAGAAGAGGTAACTGAATTCCTTGGAGGTGACGTCGAACTCGTAGGCGTCGTCGCGCTGGCGGCTGGTGCGTATGCGACCCACGCGGAAACCCTTGTCCTTAAAAAGGGAGACCAGGTTCTCCACGAACTGAAGATCCGTGAACTGATCCGCCCTCTTGACCCCTGCGGTGAGGAGCACCAGGGCGGCTTCCGGCCACACGCCCTTGCGCGAGAGATCCTGAAGGGCGGCCTCGAATTCCGAAAGGTCCTGGAGGATGCGGGTGGCTTCGCTCGCGGGAAGGGGACGGTCGTTCAGTTGAAGGGCCACGTTGCGCACCGCGCGCCGGAAGAGGTAGTCGTCAAGGGCCCGGTCGTCTTTGAGATAGGTCTCCTTCTTGCCCTCCACCACGCGATAGAGGGGCGGCTGAGCGATGTAGAGATAACCCCTCTCGATGAGGGGGGCCATCTGGCGGTAGAAGAAGGTGAGCAGAAGCGTCCGGATGTGGGCCCCGTCCACGTCGGCATCGGTCATGATGATGATCTTCGAATAGCGGCACTTGTCGGGGTCGAAGTCTTTGGGACCGATGCCCGTGCCCAGGGAGGCCACCAGTTGGCGGATCTCTTCCGAGGAGATCATCTTGTCGAAGCGCGCCTTCTCGACGTTCAGGATCTTCCCGCGGAGGGGCAAGATGGCCTGGAAACGCCGATCACGGCCCTGCTTGGCCGAACCGCCGGCTGAATCGCCCTCGACGATGAAGAGCTCCCTTTCCTTCGGGTCTTTGGACTGACACTCGGCGAGCTTTCCGGCCATCATCACGTCCAGGGCCTGGCCCTTCTTGCGGACCAGCTCGCGGGCCTTGCGCGCGGCTTCCCTGGCGCGGGCGGCCTCGACGATCTTCGCCAGTATCCGGCGCACTTCCTTGGGATGCTCCTCGAACCAGCGGGACAGCCCCTCGAAGACGATGGACTCCACCAGGGGCTTGATCTCGCTGTTTCCGAGCTTCGTCTTCGTCTGACCCTCGAACTGGGGCTCGGGCATCCGCACGGAGATGACCGAAGTGAGCCCTTCCCTGGCGTCGTCTCCCTCGACCTTGATCTTGAGGGCCTTGGGCAGGTTGTCGTGCGTGGCGATGTAGCGGTTGACGGCCTTGGTGAGCGCGGCGCGAAAACCCACCACGTGGGTGCCGCCTTCCTTGGTGTTGATGTTGTTCACGTAGGAATAGCAGATCTCGTTGAAACCGTGGTGATACTGGAGGGCGACCTCCACCTGGACCAGGTCTTTCTCGCCGGAGACGTAGATCGGCGGCTCGTGGATCACCTCGCGGCGGCGGTTGAGATACTTGACGAACTCGATGATCCCGCCCTTGAAGTGAAACTCCTCCTTGGCGCCGGCCCTTTCGTCAATGAGGATGAACTTGACCTTGGGGTTGAGGAAGGCGAGCTCCCGCAAGCGATGCTGAATGATCTCGTACTGAAACTCCTGATCGCCGAAGATCTCGGGGTCCGGCTTGAAGGTGATCCGGGTGCCGGTCTTCTTGGTCTCGCCGACCACCTCGACCGGAGTGAGGGCGCGTCCCCTTTCGTAGCGCTGACGATAGATCTTTCCGTCCCGATGGACCTCGGCCACCAGCCATTCGGAAAGGGCGTTCACCACCGAGACCCCCACGCCGTGAAGACCGCCGGAGACCTTGTAGACGCTGTGATCGAACTTTCCGCCGGCGTGAAGCTTGGTCATCACCACCTCGAGGGCCGGAATGCCCTCGGTGGGGTGAATGTCAATGGGGATGCCGCGCCCGTTGTCCTCCACGGTGATGGAGTTGTCCTGATGGATGATGACCTTGATCTCCGTGCAGTAGCCGGCAAGGGCCTCGTCCACGGCGTTGTCCACCACCTCCCAGAGGAGGTGATGGAAGCCCTCGACCCCGGTGGAGCCGATGTACATGGCCGGGCGCACACGCACGCCCTCAAGCCCGTCCAGGACCTTTATCTGCGAAGCCTGATAGTCCTTGGCCATGATTAAGAGCTCATGGGCATCACCAGCCCGAGAAACCCCTGGTCACTGGGACCGGTGATGGTGCAAGGAGTGTTTTCGTCTTTCATGGAGAGCTCGACTTCTTCCGAATTCATCACTTCCAAACAATCGACGAGGTACTTGGCGTTGAAGTTGAGGCTGAAGGCCTCACCCTGATACTGAGCCGCGACTTTTTCTCGTCCCTCTCCCAAGTCGGGATGTTGAGAGACAATGGTAATCGCTTCGGGGGAGACCTCAAGGGTGACGGGCCTGAACCTTTCGATGGAGATCACGGAGACGCGCTTGAGCGCCTCTATGAAGCGTTTTCGCGGGACGACGACGATCTTTTCCTTGGTCTGCGGGATGACGGCCCGATAGTCGGGATAACGGCCGTCAATGAGGCGCGCGGTGAGCATCATGTTGGGGGCCGCCAGGATGACGTGGTTCTCCTTCACCCCGAACTGGACCAGGACCTGATCCTGGGCCAGCTTGCGCATCTCCTGGCAGGCCTTGCGGGGAACGATGACGCCGGGGGAGAGTTCGAGCCCTTCCACGTTGTTTATCTCGCGGTCTATCATCGCCAGACGATGACCGTCCGTGGCCACGAAGCGCAGGGTCTTCTCCTCTTCGGGCTGTTCCATGTAGATTCCCGCGAGAATGAAGCGGCTCTCTTCCGTGGCCACGCAAAAGATGGTCTTGGCGATCATCTCGGAGAACACGCTTCCCGGGATCTCGAGCAACGTGGTTTCCTCTATCTCCGGAAGGGCGGGGAAATCTTCCGCCGGAAGACAGGCCAGCTTGAAGAGCACCTCTTCGTTTGCTCCGGAGATCTTCAGCCAGGAATCCTCCTCCACCAGGTCCAGGGTCTCGGAGGGAAAGTCCTTGACGATCTCGTAGAACTTGCGGGCCGGAATGGCCAAAGCCCCTTCCTCCTCGACCTCCGCTTCGACGAAGGACTTGAACCCGATTTCCAGATCCGTGGCCGAGATCTCTATTCCGCCTTCCTTGACCTCGAAGAGCACCGTCGAAAGGATGGCCATGCTCGACTTCCGGTCGGCAATGTTTTGCACCTTAGAAAGGACCTTGAGCAGTTTCTCCCTCTCCGCACGTAGTTTCATCCCTCTCTCCTTCCCAGCGAATCCTTAATCTTTCCCCATCTTTAAACAGTTCTTTCTTCCAATTTCAATCTTTGAAATCTTTTGATGGATGTTGTTGTGGGTGTTGAATGTGTTGAAAAGTGGGGATGCCTCTGGTGGCCTTGGGAACCTCCCTGTTGAAAGCTGTGTCGAAAAAAAGTGATTAACTTTCTGAACAAGTTTTCCACACCTTTTTTCACGGCCGTTTTGTTGAAAAGCTCGCGCAAGCTTGCAGGAAGAAAATAGCAAAATTTGCTAGAATTTGCAAGAAAAAATGGAGAATAAAAAGATTTTGTTACACATTTGTTGCGGTCCCTGCACGCTCTATCCTCTGCGCGTCCTCCGCGACGAGGGATGGAGCGTCACCGGTTTCTTTTACAATCCGAACATACATCCTTATCGGGAATTCAGGCGGAGGATAAAAGCCCTCGAGACCGTGGCGGAGGTCAAGGATCTTCCGCTGATATGGGACAAGACCTACGGGCTTCGCCCCTTTCTGCGCGCGGTTGCCTTCCGGGAGGACCGCCGTTGCGAGGTCTGCTATCTCATGCGTCTTGAGGCCACGGTGAAAAAGGCCCTGGAGCTCGGGTTCGACGCCTTCAGCACCACCCTTCTCTACAGCCGCTATCAGGCCCACGGGCTGGTGAAGGAGATAGGGGAGGATCTCTCTTTCCGCTACGGCGTAGACTTCGTCTACCGCGACTTTCGCGAGGGCTGGGAGGAAGGCCAGGAAGAGGCCCGACGGCTCGAGATCTACCGCCAGCCCTATTGCGGCTGTATCTTTAGTGAACAGGAACGTTACGACAAGAAGTTTCGCAAACTGCTGAAGAAGAAGGAGGTCGAATGATGAGTCCCCTTGAGACCATGGGAAAGATGCTGATTCTCATGGGGCTTTTCATTACGCTCATAGGTCTT
>JAADCO010000003.1 GCA_013154385.1 Thermodesulfobacteriota bacterium | reverse complement strand
CTCGCGCCGGGCCTTGAGGAGGCCGAGGCCGGGCTCAAGAAGATCGAGGAGCTTTCCGCCGCGGCGGCGAAGGCTGAAGAGAAGCCCCCGGTGGAAGAAAAGCCCGCGGAGAAGCCCGCCGAGGCCAAGCCCGCGGCGGCGCCGGAGGTCTCCGACATCCTGGTCTTCCCCGATCTCTCCGAGGAATACCGGGATGTTTCGGAGCGTGCGGCGGGTATCCCTGAAGACGTCTACAAGGAGCCGGGCACGGCTTACATCCGCGAGGTGACCATCGGGGAAGGGGACAAGGCCATCAAGATCGGGGGCACCAACGTCCTTCCCTTCCATCTCTTCGAAGGGGAGATGAAAAACCCCATCCACGTGGCCATGGAGGTGCTTGACGTAAAGCCCGAGGACTGGCCCGAGGCCATCGCCAAGTATTTCGAGGACGTCTTCCACGATCCGGGCGACTGGGCCAAGAAGTGCGTTGAGGTTTACGGGGCCGAGGCCATCAACGTCTATCTCGTGGGCACGGACCCGAACTTCCTGGACCTCGGTCCGGACCACGCGGCCAAGGTGGTGGAGAAGGTGGCCAAGGCCGTGGACGTGCCGCTGGTCATCTGGGCGGCGGGCCACGCGGAAAAGGACGTGGACGTGCTGCGTGAGGTGGCCAACGTCCTCGGGGAGAAGAACGTCATGATCGGGCCGGTGGTGGACGCCAACCATCGGGCGCTGGGGGCCACGGCCATGGGTTACGGCTACTCGCTCATCGCCTCAAGCCCCATTGACGTCAACCTGGCCAAACAGCTCAACATCCTCCTCGAGAACGTGGGGGTGCCGCTTGATCGCATCGGCATGGACCCCTCGGTGGGGGCGTTGGGCTACGGTTTGGAATACACTTATTCGGTGATGGAGCGCATTAGGCTCGCGGCGCTTTACGCCCAGGACGAGAAGCTCCAGGTCCCCTTCGTCATCAACGTGGGGCGGGAGGTCTGGAAGATCAAGGAAGCCGGTCTTCCGAGCGACGACCTCCTGGGAGACCAGGAAGTGCGGGGGATCGCCCTTGAGGCCATCACGGCGCTCGCCCTCACTCTGGCCGGAGGGGACTTCCTGATTATGCGCCATCCCAAGGCCATCGAGGTCACGAAGAAGGTGATCAAGGGCCTCATGGCTGGAGTTTAATCTGAGTCAATCTTTAAGGAGGAGGATCGGATGTCGAGGATCATTGCCACGGCCGCTATTAGGGGAGCACACAAGATCGTCGAGCAGGCGCTCGAGAAATACGAAGAGGCGGTGAAGAAGTTCGGCAAGGACCAAGAGATCGGTTTCCCGAACACCGCCTACTATCTCCCCATCATCTACGCCATGCTGGGTTACCCGGTGAAGAAGCTGGGGGACTGTCAGGAGGTCTTGGAAGAGGCCAAGAGGCTCCTTCCCCCGGTTCCCAGTGAGAAGCTCTGGTTGCCCTATCTCGGACCGGCCCTTGACGCCGGGATGGCCACCTTCTTTGCCGAGGAGATCATCGAGGCCATTCGCTATCTCGAGGATCCGAACTTTTACACCAAGACCGAGGAGCCGGTGAACGGAAACATCTGGCTCGGGGCGGCGGACGACGTGATCTTCCGAAAGAGGGGTGTGGAGTTCGTTGACGGAACCGCCCCCGGTTTCGCCGCCTGCCTCGGGGCTCCGCCCAAAAAGGAGATCGCCCAGAAGATCGCCCAGGAGCTCCTCGAGAAGAACCTCTACGTCTTCATGCACTCGGACACCAACGGGGTGCGCATGGCCGAGCAGCTCAAGGAGCTCGGGGTGCAGCTCGGCTGGCCCACCCGTCTCATCCCCTTCGGGCCCTACACCAGTTCGGTGGTCTTCGCCATCGGCTTTGCCTGCCGCGTGGCCATGGCCTTCGGCGGTATCAAGCCCGGAGACTACATGGGTAACCTCCTTTACAACAAAGACCGAACCTTTGCCTTCGTCCTGGCCTTCGGTCCGGTCTCCGACGAGTGGTACGCCAACGCCGCCGGGGCCATCAACTGGGGGTTCCCGACCATCTCGGACTGGGACATCCCGGAGATCAAGCCCTGGGGTATCTGCACCTACGAGCACGTGGTCTCGAAGGTCCCCTACGACGAGATCGTGGACCGGGCCCTCGAGGTGCGCGGGCTCAAGGTGACGGCGGTCAAGCTCGACATCCCCGTGGCTTACGCCCCGGCCTTTGAGGGTGAGCGGGTGCGCAAGGACGACCTCTATCTGGAGTGCGGCGGTGGTCGCACCCCGGCGGTCGAACTCTTGATCTCCAAGCCCCTGGAGGAGGTCGAAGACGGAAAGATCGAAGTCTTCGGGCCGGAGATAAGCGACGTGGAAAAGCTCGGCATCCCTGGGCCGCCGTATCGCTTGCCGTTCGCCATCGTGGTGGAGGTGGCCGGAGCCAACATGCAGGAGGACTTTGAGGCCATCCTCGAGCGGCAGTTCCACCATCTCATCAACTACGCCCAGGGAGTCATGCACGTTGGTCAGCGAAACATCATGTGGCTGCGGATCAGCAAGGCCGCGGCGGAAAAGGGTTTCCTCTTCCGTCACATCGGCCAGATCCTCTACGCCAAGCTCCGGCAGGAGTTCGGGGCCATCGTGGACAAGTGCCAGGTGAAGATCTACACCGAAGAGGACAAGGTGAAGGAGATCCTCGAACTCGCCAAGGAGGTCTACGCCCGCCGCGACGCCCGTATCGCCGGGCTCACCGACGAGGGCGTGGACGTCTACTACTCCTGCACCCTTTGTCAGAGCTTTGCCCCGAGCCACGTGTGCGTGATCACGCCGGAGCGCGTGGGGATGTGCGGGGCCTACAACTGGCTCGACGGCAAGGCCTGCTACGAGATCAACCCCACGGGGCCCAACCAGCCCATCGAGAAGGGCGAGGTGATAGACGAAAAACTCGGTCAGTTCACGGGCATCAACGAGTTCGTCAAGCAGGCCAGCCGCGGCAAGGTGGAGCGGGTGAGCCTCTACAGCATCCTCGTTGATCCGATGACGGCCTGCGGTTGCTTCGAGTGTATCGCCGCGGTGCTCCCCACCTGTAACGGGGTGATGATCGTCAACCGTGACTATCTCGGGATGACGCCCACGGGCATGAAGTTCACCACCATGGCCGGCATGGTCGGTGGTGGTCAGGTGACCCCGGGGTTCATGGGGGTTTCGAAGCACTACATCACCTCCCGCAAGTTCCTCCTCGCGGAAGGAGGGCTCAAGCGGGTGGTGTGGATGCCCAAGATGCTCAAGGAAGAACTCAAGGAGAAGCTCAAGGCCCGGGCCGAAGAGCTCGGCATCCCGGATCTCCTCGACAAGATCGCCGACGAGACGGTGGCGGGCACCGAGGACGAGGTCCGGGAGTGGATCGAGAAAGTGGGTCATCCGGTGAAAGATATGCCGCCTCTCATGTAGCGGCGGACAAAGAACGCGCCAAAGGGGTAGGGAAATGGGACTGACTGGAATTCAGATCCTCGGGATGCTCCCCAAGAAGAACTGTAAGGAATGTGGGTTTCCCACGTGTTTGGCCTTTGCCATGAAGGTGGCGGCCGGGCAGGCCGACATCGCGGCCTGTCCCTATGTTTCGGACGAGGTCAAGGAAAAGATCGCCGAAGCCTCGGCTCCTCCCATCCGCACGGTGAAGCTCGGAAGCGGGGATCACGTCCTGGCCATCGGCGGTGAGACGGTGCTCTTCCGGCATGAGAAGCGCTTTGAGCACCCGCCGGGAATCGGGATCGTCGTGCGCACGGACATGTCGCCGGAGGAGGTCGGGGAGAGGCTTGAGAAGTTCAAGAAGTTCCGCTGGGAGCGCGTGGGGGTGAAGCTCGAGCCGGAGGTGATCGCCGTAGAGGACGCCAACGGAGACGCCTCGGCCTTCGCCTCGCTGGTGAAGCGCATCCGGGAGGAGGTCCCGGAGGCGGTGCTCGTCCTCATGAGCGACAAGAAAGACGTTCTCGCCGCCGGGGCCAAGGAGTGCGGGGAGCACAAGCCGCTCCTATACGCGGCCACCATGGACAACTACAAGGAGATGGCCGAGCTCGCCAAGGAGACGGGTTATCCGCTGGCGGTGAAGGGAGACTCCCTGGCGGAGACGGCGCGCCTTTCCGAGGAGCTCGTCAAGGCCGGGCTCAAGGACCTGGTGCTCGACACCAGCCCGCGCGGGGTGCGCGAGCTCTACGAGGACCAGGTCATCATGCGCCGGGCGGCGATCAAAAAGAGGTTCAAGCCCTTTGGGTTCCCGAGCATCACTTTCCCCTATCGTTTCACCGACAACCTGGTGCTCGAATACATGATCGCCTCGGTGCTGGTGGCGAAATACGCGGGGATGATCATCCTCTCCGACTTCCGGGGCGATCTCCTCTATCCGCTCATGGTGGAGCGGATGAACATCTTTACCGACCCGCAGAGGCCCTTGGTGGTGGAGGAAGGGATCTATCCCATCAACGGGCCGGACGAGGAGTCGCCGGTGTGCATCACCTGCAACTTCGCCCTCACTTACTTCATCGTCTCGGGCGAGATCGAGGGCAGCCGGGTGCCCACCTGGCTCCTCATCAAGGATACCGAGGGGCTTTCGGTGCTCACGGCCTGGGCGGCCGGAAAGTTCGGCGCCGACACCATCGCCGAGTTCGTGAAGAAGAGCGGCATCGCCGACAAGGTGAAGCATCGCAAGCTCATCATTCCCGGTTATCTTGCGGGAATCAAAGGCGAACTCGAAGAAGAGCTCCCGGACTGGGAGATCATCATCGGGCCGCGTGAGGCCAGCGGCTTGCCTTCTTTCCTCAAGGAGTGGAAGGCGGCGTAAGATACGGAAAACAAACCGTTTAAGGAGGGGTAGATGGGTAGCCAGACGGTGGTTTGTATTGCCGAGTCCATCAACATCATGTCTCAGACCATTGGGCCGGCCATGAAAGAAAGGAACCCCGAGCCCATTCAGAAGATGGCCAAGGAAGAGACGGAGCTCGGGGCGGACTATCTCGACCTGAACATCGGGCCGGCGAAAAAGGACGGCCCGGATCTCGCGGCCTGGATCGTGAAGACGGTGCAGGAGGTGGTGGACACGCCGATCTCGCTGGACACCACCAACCCGGAGGCGATGATCGCCGGTCTCAAGGCGGCGAAAGACCCGAGTGCGGTGCTCATGAACTCCATCTCCGCCCAGCCCGAGCGGATGGAAAAGCTCATCCCCGTGGCGGTGGAGACGGGTTGCGACGTGGTGGCCCTCCTCTGGGGGCCGGAAGGGATGCCGCGCGACGCCAACGAGCGCGCGGCCATGGCCGTGGATCTCATCATGGCGCTCAACGAGGCCGGGGTGCCGAACGAGAAGATCTGGGTGGACCCGATTGCCACGCCGATCACGCTCGGGGCCGAGCAGATTCTCGCGGGGCTCGAGTTCCTGGCCATGCTCCCGGACATCGCTCCCGGGGCGAAGAGCACCATCGGTCTTTCAAACGTCTCGAACGGGGTGCCCAAGCACTTGCGTCCCTATCTCGACCGGGTCTATCTCATGATGCTCATGAAGTACGGGATCTACTCCGCCATCCTGAACGTCTACGATCAGGAGCTCGTGGAGATCGCCAAGGGCAAGCACCCTGACTGGGTGAAGCTCGTGCACGACATCATGGACGGAGACGAACCGGACCCGAGCACCCTTTCGCCGAAGGAGCTCGAGATCTACAAGACCACGCGGGTCCTCTTGGGTAAGACCATCTTTTCCGAGTCTTGGTTGGAACTTTAATCTGGATTTTGGAAGGCCCTTTCGGTGGTGTAGGAAAAAGACCGGAGGGGCCTTTTGTGTCGAGAGAAGATTTACAAAAAAATCGACGCAAAAGGGAGGGGAACCTTGGAGCTTTTCATTGACGATCAGCGCATCGAAGTGCCAGAAGGTCTGACCATTCTGCAGGCGGCGCGCCTTCACGGCATCTACATTCCGACCCTTTGTTTCGAGGAGCGCCTTTCGGAATCGCCGCGTCCGTGCGGGCTCTGTCTGGTGGAGGTCGAAGGGGAACCCAATCCGGTGCGGGCCTGTGTCACGCCGGTTTCCCCGGGCATGAAGGTCAAGACGCAGACCAAGGCGGTGAAGGAGATCCGGAAGAAACGCCTCGAGGAGCTGGTGGCCAAGCACTACGGAGACTGCCGGGCCCCTTGCACCGCGGCCTGTCCGGGAGGGATAAACGTCCAGGGCTACATCGCCCACATCGCGCGGGGCGAGTTCCTTTCGGCCTTAAAGCTCATCAAGGAGAAGAACCCCCTCCCGCTTTCGGTGGGGCGCGTTTGTCCGCGTTTCTGTGAGCCCCGATGCCGGCGCGCCCTGGTGGATCAGCCCATCGCCATCAACGACCTCAAGCGGTTCGTGGCGGACTGGGCCCTGATTCACGGGGAGCCGGAGCCCGAAAAGATGCCCCCCACCGGGAAGAGGGTGGCCATCATCGGGGCCGGTCCGGCGGGGCTTTCGGCCTCCTATTACCTCACCCTCTTCGGGCACGAGGTGACCATCTTCGAGGCCGAAGAAGAGGCCGGAGGGCTCTTAAGGTTTGCCATCCCCAACTTCAAGCTCCCCAA
>JAADCO010000038.1 GCA_013154385.1 Thermodesulfobacteriota bacterium | reverse complement strand
TGGACTACGTGATCACCTTCTTCATGTTTCTTGCCGGCGTGAACTTTACGCTCCACTACCGCTTCCTGAAGGGCGAATTTTCGGCCTATTTCCGCAGCGAAGAGTTCCGCTTCTATTGTCTGGTGGGGTTTTTGGGGGTCTTCATCTGTCTTGTCTTCAACTTCGTCTCCGGCACCTATCTCTCGCTCAAGGAAAACCTCCGCTACTCGCTCTTTCAGGTCTGGTCCATCATGACCACCACGGGTTACGGCACCGCGGACTTCGATCTGTGGCATCCCATCTGTCGTCTCCTCTTGCTGGTGCTCATGTTCTTCGGGGGCATGGCGGGTTCTACGGGCGGCGGTATCAAGCAGGTGCGGCTCCTCATCTTCTTCAAGTTCATCCGCCTCCAGTTCCGCAAGCTCATCCATCCGCGGGCGGTGGAGATCATCCGCTACGACGACCTGAAAGTACCCAACGACGTCACCCAGGCCATCCTGGGCTTCATCGCCCTCTACGCCCTGGTCTTCCTGGCGGCGAGCCTCCTGGTGACGGCCCAGGGGATAGACATCCTCACCGCCACCTCGGCGGTGGCCGCGACCCTCAACAATATCGGTCCCGGACTCGAAGGAGTGGGGCCGACGAAAAACTTCGGCTGGATGCCGGACTTTTCGAAGCTCGTCCTCACTTTTTGCATGCTGGCCGGGCGTCTCGAACTCTACACCGTGGCCATCCTCCTCACCCCTGGCTATTGGAAGGGCGTGAGGCCTCCTCGGTTCCGCTTCGGCTTGAGGAAATAGGTCCTTCTTCCGATAGGGAAACTGAAAAATCGAGGAGGGAGAAAATGAGCGCCACGGTGATCAAGGCCCTGCAGGATTCTGTGGAAGAGGTCCTCAAGACTTATACGGGTATGGTCCCCAAGGCCGGCAAACCCTTCATCCGGAGTGAGCCAGAGGCCCTGGGCGACATTTCTGCGGTAAACGGTCTGGCGGGTTCGGGTTTTACCGGAATGCTCACCGTTACTTTTACCAAGGAGGCCATTTTCAAGGTGGTCTCCGTGCTCTTCGGGAGCACTCCCGAGGAACTCAACGAGGAAGTAAGGGACGCGGCGGGAGAATTGGCCAACCAGATTTGTGGGGCCTTCAGAAGGCGCTTTGAAGAGCAGGGTATCTCCTTGCAGGCCTCGGTGCCGGTCATCGTAACGGGGGAGAAGCATTCCATCACCCCTCTGTGTACCAGCCAACGCATGGCCATCCCCTTTGAATTCGACGGTGCCAAACTGGTCATCGAGCTCTGTCTCGACAAGAAGAAACAATGAAGCGCTTTACCACACGCTTTGCCTTTGAGGTCTCCGAGGTTCCCGGTGAGGACCCGCTGGAGGCGGCCTCAAAGGTCTTGCGGGAGGTGTCGGTTCGTCTTTCCGGGAAGCGGGCCAGAGAAGGGGTCTGGCGCCTCTTCCTCGGGCGAGCGGAGATCGGCCGGGTCTTTGAGCTCAAGGACAGGGATCCCGGGTAAGGGGCCAGTTTTCCGGAGATAGGCCCTCTCCCACGGCCCGTCCGAGGGAAAAGGCCTCTTTCAGGGCGCTCGGATGGGACCTGATGGCGCCTTTTTCTTCTATCCCTCGGTAGAAGAGCCCGCCTTGATAGTTCACGTCCAGGGCGTCGAAGAAGTAGCGTACCACCCGCTGCACGCCCTCGAAGAGGCGGCGTCCCTTTGTGGCCCCCAGGGAGAGGAAGATGCCCTGCCTTTCCCCGGCGCGGGGATGCGGCTTCTTCAAGACGTATTTCCTGATCCAGCAGGCCTGAGAGCGCTCGATCAGGGCCTGGGTCCGGCTGGTGACGTTGTAGAAGAAGATGGGAGAGGCCACCACGATGACCTGTGCCTGGTCGAGCTTGGGATAGATGTCCCGCATGTCGTCGGGGATGATGCACTCCCCGGTGTGGTCGCACTTGCCGCACTCAAGGCAGGGTTCCACCCGAAGGCGATAGAGGTCTATCTTTTCCGCCTCACCCCCGGCCTCTTCGATTCCCTCGAGAAAGGCCCGTAGGAGGAGGTCGGTGTTCCCTCCCGGACGGGGACTTCCCTGGAAGGCTAAAACCCGCATGGCCTCTCCTTTGAAAAAATTTCTTGCTAAGATCTTTTCCAGAATACTTGGAAGGCCCGCTCCTGTAAAGGAAACCCGTCCTTGTGGTGGCTTGAAAATTTGTTAAAGAGGGTTTCATGCCCGCAAAGCCGGTTTGGAAGAGGGTTTTCACGTCCCGGAACTTCGATCTCTTTTCCTTCCTGCAGGAAAGGAAAGAGGAGACCTTTGTCTTTCTCGAATCCAGCCGTCGCGGGACAGAAGACAGGCGAAGCCTCTTCTTCTCCTCGCCGGTGGCGGAGATCGTCTGGTCTTCCCGGGAAGACGCGGAGGCGTTCTGGACGCGCCTGAACCAGGCTCTGAAGGAGGGGTTCTGGGTGGCGGGCTTTTTCACCTACGAGGCGGGGTATCTGCTCGAGCCGAAGCTTCGTCCCCTCTATCGCCTTCCGCAAAAGACGCCCCTTGCCTGGTTTGGGGTCTTTCGCGCCCCGGAGATCCTGCCCGCAGGGCCGGTGAGGAGATATGCCCCGCCGCCGGTAGCGTTTGAAGATCTGCGCCTCAACCTGAAACGTGAGGACTATCTCCGCGCCCTCGGAACCATCAAGGATTTCATCGCCTCGGGAGACACCTATCAGGTCAATTACACCCTGAAATACCACTTTCGGTTGAAGGCCTCGCCCGTAGACCTCTATCTCGCCCTGCGCCCCAAGCAAAAGGTGCGCTACGCGGCCCTCATCAGGACCCCTTCCTTCTCGGTGGTGAGCCTTTCTCCGGAGCTCTTCCTGCGTCGCGAAGGAAGCCGCCTCTGGACTTCTCCGATGAAGGGCACGGCCCCCCGGGGACGTTTCCCCGAGGAGGACCAGGCCATCTCTTCCTGGCTCCAGACGGATCGCAAGAACCAGGCCGAGAACGTGATGATCGTGGACCTCCTGCGAAACGACCTGGGCCGCGTTTGCCTCCCGGGTTCGGTCTTCGTGCGGGAGCTCTTCAAGGTGGAGCGCTACGAGACGGTCTTTCAGATGATCTCCACCGTGGAAGGCCGTCCGGCTGAGACCGACCTCAAGGGGCTCTTCCAGGCGCTCTTTCCCTGCGGTTCCGTGACCGGGGCCCCGAAGCTCAGGACCATGGAGATCATCGCCTCCCTCGAACGTGAACCCCGCGGGGTCTACACCGGAGCCCTCGGCTACTTCTCTCCCTCCGGGGACTTCGTCTTCAACGTGCCCATCAGGACCGCCGTGTTGCGGGAAGGGGAGGGGGAATTCGGCATAGGTTCCGGCGTGGTCTGGGACAGCGATCCGGAGGCCGAGTACGAAGAATGCCTCCTCAAGGCCCGTTTCCTCCTTGAGCCCCATCAGCCCTTTGCCCTGGTGGAAACCATGCGTTTCGAACCCGAAAAGGGTATCCCCCTCTTTCCCTATCACCTTCGGCGGCTCCTCCGCTCCGCGGATTACTTCGACTTTCCCGCGGAGAAAGAGCAGATAGAGACCTTTGTCGAGCAATCCCTGCAGGGGCTTGACTTCCCGGCCAAGGTGCGCCTCCTCCTCTTTGAGGACGGGGCCCTCAAGCTCGAGGTCCATCGTCTGCCGCAGACGCCCCCGGTGATCCGTCTGGCCCTCGCGCGCCGGGAGGTCCCGAAAGAGGAGCGCTTCCTCTATCACAAGACCACCTATCGTCCCTGGTACGAGGGCATACAGCAGCGCCTCAAACAGCAGGGGTTCTTCGACGCCCTTTTCCTAAACGAGGACGGAGAGCTCACCGAGGGGACCATCTCCAACCTGTTCGTCGAGCTCGAAGGGCGCCTCTTCACCCCGCCGCTTTCCGCCGGGCTCCTCCCCGGCGTGCTGCGCGAAAGCCTCCTTGAATCCGGACGCTGTGAGGAGAGGAGGCTTTGGCCCGCGGACCTGAAGCGGGCCGAGAAGATCTACGTGGGAAACGCGGTGCGCGGCCTCCTTCCGGTGGAGGACATCGTCCCCCTTGACGGCTAAGGGGGCGGGGCGTCCCTGCCCCGTCTTTAGAAGGTCAGGAGGCCGGTTTCACGAGAATCCGGAGCCCAGGAATCGTCAGATCCGTGAAAATGGCAGTTGCTGCACGGGATGGGCTGTGGTCCGCCACGGCCACCCCCACCGTGTCCCGGTCCACCACCGTGTCTCAGCCCCGCGCTCTGGCCGGATCCGCTCTGGCGCCTTCCGTGGCAGAACCCGCACTGACGTTTCACGTAAGGGGCATCGGGGCTCAGATGGTGGATGTATTCGTTGTCGTCGCTGTGACAGCGACCGCACAGATTGGTCCAGTCCGTAGTTTCGAAAGCGGTGATGTTTCCCGGAAGCTCCTCGCCGTTTACCGCTTCCCGGATGAGAAAGACGTTTGCCGAACCGTGCGGTTCGTGGCAATCGAGACAGGAGACCACGTAACCCAGCCCTTCGGTGTAAGGAGCCCGGGTGTCTAAGTCTCCGTCAGCCAGCCCGCGCCCGTGTTTTTCGTGCTCCCAGTCTATGGCCCTCAACTCCCGCCCCAAGGTGGTGCTGTAGATGGTGGTCTCGGGGTTGTGGCAATCCGTGCAAAAGGTGGCGTAGTCCGCCATCCGGGAACCGTCACCGCTGGTGCTCCCGGGTTCGTAGGAGCCATCCGGTCTCAGGGGCGCTTGATAGCGCAGACTATCATCCTGGGACACGTAAGCCGCCATGGTTTCCGTCTCTTCGTCCCCCCAGACGTTGTTCTTCTCCGCGGGGAGGGGACGCGTCACGGGATTGCTCAGGGGCTCGGTTCCCAGCCTTTTGGCCACGTGCGGATTGTGACAACCGGTGCACGGATTGGAGGTCTCCCGGAAGCGCTCAGGCCATTTTTCGGTGATGAGGGAAAGGATGTCTCCCAGGTTGTGATGGGAGAGGGTGTCCGTGAACATCTCCTCGATGGTGGTGGGCCCCACGGAAAGCCCCGAGGCCCGGGCCGCATAGGTGGGATTGTTGAGCCCGCCCTGCTGGAGGGATTCCGGTCCGTGGCAATAGTAGCAGAAGTCGTTTCCCTGGTCCGTGTAGTTTTCCGCAAAGAGGAGATAGCCGTGCGGTCCGTCCTGAGGGATGGGTTCGCTTCCGTTCAGGCTGGCGTGCATTTCGTGACAATGGGCACAGTTGCCGCGGGCGTAACCGTCGAGGCGTTTGGTGCCGTAAGCTTCGCTGGCGTGCGCCGAGGCCAGATAGAGGGCGCCCTTTTCCGTGTGGCAGGTGTTGCAACCGCCCCTTTCCGGATCAACAGGCCGATTTTGATAGTCCCAGCGCAGGATCTTGGCGTAGGGGGAGGCGTGGGCCCGGTGGCAGGAGAGGCAGATGACCACGTCCCCACCGGGGTTTACCACCCGGGGGTCCACCTCGTAGAGGTCGCTCTTGCCCACCGGGGCAAGGAGGCTGTAGAGGCGGTAGTTCTTGTATTCCCCGCGGTCCGGGATGACCACGTCGGTGGGATGACGCAACCACGGAGAGGACCCGTTGCCGATGCCCACTCCGTCCCCACCGGGAAGGCTTCCCTGGTCGTGGAAGCTCGGATGACAGCGGGCACAGAGGCTGCTTATGGTGGCCTCGGTGGTGAGGTAATCCGGAAGACCGTAGTAGGTGTTGTGGCTCGTCAGAGAGAGGTCGTGCTCCCAGTCCCAGTCTTCGATGCCCTTTACCCCGAGGAGGAAACGATAACTCGTGCCCACGGTGAGGCCCTGGAGGGAGACGTCCAAGGTCTCCGGTTTGAGGCAGGAGTCGTCTTCGTGATGGGCGCCGGTGATGGCCTCCCAGTTGGAGACGATGCCGTTTCCGTCGAAGTCCCGGCTGGGATCCCGGGAGCCGTGGCAGCCGTAAGTTCCGGCGCAGGTGACCTGCTGGGTCTGGCTGCCACCGGGGGCCATGGTCAGGGTGGCGTCCGGAGAGACCACGCCCCAGACGTTGTGCCCGAAGGCGTCTCCCAAGGTGACCCAGTAGAAGTTCCCCGCCGCCAGGGAAACGTCGGGGGCTTCGAGGTTGAAGACGATGGGGAAGATCTCGTCTTCGATGGTGGCGGTTCCCGTACCCTGATGGCAGAGGAAACAGATGCTATCCGGATCGTCAGCCCAGGCCAGAGTTACCAGAAGCCAGAAGATAGAGATTCCCAGGACGACCAGACGCCTCACCACAGCCCTCCAGAGAAGAAAATTTTTTCTCTTTTTGGCGAAAACGGATTCTTATGTCAAGAAAGTTTTTCCCAAACAAGGTCTTTTACCCTTTTTCTAGCTTCTGATTCCTCGTGGATTCCCTCTAGAACGTGTTCGAACTCGTCGTAGGAGGGCCAGGGCACCTGGATGGTCTCGATTCCTTTGCCGGAGAGGGCGAAGATGAAGGGTCGTGCCGTGGCGAGGTGGTCTGCCTCGTAGACATCCGTGACCCAGCCCCCGGTGTTGTAGCAGGTGACGGGCCGCGGGCCGCCGGGGGTCTCGATTTCAAGCTTCCCGTTGTCGAAGGGCACGTGGGTGTGTCCGAAGATCAGGGTGTCGAGTTTGGGGAAGGCGGGGAGGGCCATCTCGAGGTATCTTGCGATGCGTTCTCTCGTCTTTTCCTGCGAGAGGATCTTCGGATGATGGCGCAGGGCCGAACCCTTGCGGGGGACCTCTTCCGGGACCAGTCGCGGAAGGATGAGATGCTTGATCACTTCC
>JAADCO010000086.1 GCA_013154385.1 Thermodesulfobacteriota bacterium | reverse complement strand
TTCATGTGCTTCTTCGGGTCCGATCTGGTGGAGGGCCCTTACGAGCTCAAGGGCTATCTGCGCACCCAGGGGAAACGGCTCTTCGAGAAGACCACGGGCCGCTATCTCTTCCACTCCTCAGAGGGGCACATCTACAAGTTCGGCGCCCTGGCCAAGGTCTTCGCCCTCCTGAGCCCGCTTGACATCTTCCAGGGCAATCTGCCCGACTTCGAAAAGAAAGGCACGGACTACAACCTCTGGGAGGTGAAGGGTTCCTTCAAGAAGCACTATCTGGTGATCGAGAGCTGGAGGCTTGAGGCCCCAGGGTTCCGGATCTTTGCCTCCGGCAAGATAGACCTCCTCAAGGGCAAGATAGACGTGACGGTGCTCGTCTCCCCGTTCAAGGCCATTGATTCCCTGGTGGGACACGTGCCCCTCATCGGCTGGATACTCACCGGGAAGTCGAAGACCTTTCTGGCGGTGCCGGTCAAGGTCCGCGGTGACCTCAAGGACCCCAGCGTCTTCCCCCTGGATCCCACGACCGTGGGCGCCGGGGTGCTGGGGATCATCAAGAGGACCTTCCAGTTGCCGGTAAAGATCTTCGTCCCGGACAAGGAAAAGCCCCTGGTGTTGCCGCCACCCGAAGGGGAGAAGGAGAAATAGATGCCGCGTTTTTCCGTTCAAGAACACCATGCCAGTCGGCTCCATTGGGACCTGCGCCTGGAAAAGGACGGCGTGCTCAAGTCCTGGGCCATCCCCAAGGGCCCGCCGCTCAAGCCGGGCGTAAGGAGGCTCGCCATCCAGACCGAAGACCACCCCCTCGACTACATCTACTTCGAGGGCGTGATTCCCCCGGGCCACTACGGCGCCGGAGTGGTCAAGCTCTGGGACAAAGGGGACTACGAGATCGAGCACTGGGGCGAAGACAAGATCATCGTCAACTTCCACGGGGAGAAACTCAAGGGGCGTTACGCGCTCATCCGGCTGCGCGACAAGGAATGGCTGATGATCAAGACCAAGGACTGATCTATCTCCGCTTCTTGGTGCGCCGGGGCTTCAGACGCCGCACCTTCTTCGTCTTGAACTTGGTCTTTTTCTTCTTGAGCTTGAAGTCGAAGTCGAGGTCGAAGGGGTTGTCAAACTCCACCCAGCGCCCGTTTATCCGGAGATCCAGGTCTCCGTCTTCTTCGAAGCGATATTCAAAGGGGAAATCCGCCGGGGCCGGCTTGTCCTTTTCCAAGAGGTATTCCCGCCCCTGATAGATGACCTTCGCCGCTGAAGGGGACACAAACTCCACTTCCGGCATCTCGGAGCTTCCCGAACAGGAGAGCAACAGGGCCAAAAACAGCGAAAGGAAAAGGAACCGCATGTTCACCTCCTCTGTCCCGCCAATGACAAAGACTGGATTTTGCGTTACAGTAGCACAAAATCTCTTGAGGAGGAGCTTTGGCCGGAAAAAGAGACGTCCTGGGAGACAAAGTCCTTGTCCTCAACCGTCACTACCAGGCCATCCAGATAACCACCGTCCAGCGGGCCATTTGTCATCTGGTCAAAGGGACGGCCAAAGTCATCACTCCAGACTGGACCACGCACTCGCTGGAGGAATGGATAGAGGCCTGTCGTTTCTACCACAACGGAAACGGCCGCCTCATCCGGAGCCCGAGCCTCTCTTTCCTCGCCCCGGACGCCATCTATCTCGTGAGCTTTGATCGCCTGCCGCGCATCGAGGTGGTCTTCTCCCGGGCCAATCTCCTCGTGCGCGACGGTTACACCTGCCAGTATTGCGGCAAAAGCGTCAAGAACCCCAAGGACCGCACCATAGACCACGTGCTCCCGCGCTCCCGCGGCGGGAAGACGACCTGGGAAAACGTGGTCCTGTGTTGCCGCAAGTGCAACCTCAAAAAAGGGGACCGCACCCCCGAAGAAGCGGGGATGCTCCTTCGCAAGACCCCCAAGGCCCCGCCCTGGGAGAGCATCTTCATGGAGGACTTTCCCGAGGAGAAGAAAGAAGTCTGGCGTCAATTCCTGAGCTTTGCCGGCCTCTTCAAAGATTAGATGGCCAGCAGCTTTTGCACGTCCAGGATGACCAGCAATCGGTCCGGCAAGCGGGAGACGTTCTTGACGAACTGAATGTCGAGCCCCTCGATCACGTCCGGCGGGTCTTCGATGTCCGAGAGCGGGATCTCCAGCACGTCGCCTATCTGTTCCACGAGCAGGCTCAGCGGTTCGCCGTCGCGGCCGATGATCACGTTGTGATGGGCCTCGTTTTCTCGCTCAAGACCGATGCGCTGGGCGAGATCTATGGCGGTGAGGATCTGGCCGCGAAGATTGATGATGCCCGAAACGTAAGTGGGCGCCTGGGGCACGGGGGTGATGTCGAGCGAGCGGTTGATCTCCACCACCTCCTCCACGGGCAGGGCAAAGAGGAACCCTCCCAGCCAGAAGGTGATGAAAAGCCGCGTGTCCTCGGCCAGGCTGAGGTTCTTTTCGCCTTCCTGTTTAGCGGGCAAGCTCATGGCTGTCCTCCTTCTTTTCCATGATTTGGGCTATTTTCAAAAGGAGCCTCTCTACTTCATCGGGAAGTTCCTCGGGGAAGACGATCTTGAACCTCACGAAGAGGTCCTCCCGCGAGCCGTCTTCCAGATAGGCCCCCCTCTGCTTGAGCACCATGCTGAAGCCCTGGTTCAAGCCCCTGGGGATGACGATCCACTCTTCCCCTTCGAGGGTGTTGATGAGGATCTTTCCGCCGAGCGCCGCCTGCCAGAAGGGCACCTGGACCAGGCTCACCAGGCGGTCTTCTTCGAAGAAGAGGTCCTCCTGATTGTGGACCTGGAGTTCGAAGTAAACGTCTATCACCGGGCCGTCGGGGCCGGCGGGCAGATAGAGGAGGTCTCCGGGGCGTGCGCCCAGGGGAATGCGGAGGGCCATCTCCTTTTCCTGGGGGAGCTCTCCCCTGCCCCGGCAGGTGGGACAGGTCTCCACCAGGAGATAGCCCTCTCCTCCGCAGCGCGGGCAGGCGATCTCGTAGCGCCGCCGCCTGCTGTCAAAGGCGAGACGCCCTTCCCCGGCGCAGGAGGGGCAGGTCTCCCTCTTCCCCTCGGGATCCACCCCCCGGCCCTGGCACCGCGGACACCTGAGGGGCCGATCCGGCACCACCACGGTCACCGTGGCCCCCAGGGCGAGTTCCCTCACCGTCACGTCGAGGAAGGTGAGCAGATAGTTCCCGCCGCTTGGTCTTTCCCTTACGAGACGCAAGCGTTGCGGGGAGTGCCGGGCACAAAGTATCTCGTAGGAGCGCTTGAGTTCGAGGAAACGTTCCACCTCTCCCCCGGCGTCCGGGTGCAGGAGGCGGGCCTTCTCGCGGAAGGCCCGCCTTATTTCCGCCAGCCCTGCCTCGGGTTTGATCCCGAGGACCTGATAGGGATCAAAGGACTTCATGCCGCTTGCGCATACTTACGAGAGAGTAGATTGGCCAGGGCTTCGAGCACCTGGGACCTCTCGAGCTTGACCTGGTATTCGTCTATACCCGCTTCCAGGCCGCGCCGGCGGTCTTCGTCACTCGCCAGAGAGGTGAGGGCCATGATGGGCAGGTTGGCCAGACGCGCGTCTGCCCTCACCCGCTTGGCCAGCTCGATGCCCGTGAGACGCGGCATCTCGATGTCCGTGATGAGCACGTCGTAGTTGCCGTGCTGGAGTTTTTCCCAGGCCTCTTCGCCGTCGGTGGCGGTGTCTACCTCGTAGCCTGCGGATTCGAGATAGTTGGCGATCATCTGGCGGAAGAAGGGAGAATCCTCAGCCAGGAGCACCTTGTAGGGCCTTTCCTCCTGCGGCACGATCTTCACGAAGAAGTAAGGGTCCTGCATCTCGATGATCTTGTAGACGTCAAGGAAGAGCGTGGTCCGGTCCTTGATGATGGCCGATCCCAGGACGCCTTCCATCTTGTAGAGGCGCTCGTCGAGCCGCACCTGGGTCTGGATGCTGTCCACGATGCGCGAGACCATGAGGGCCACTTCGTTTTCACCCTCGCGAAAGACCAGGAGATGGTATTCGTCCTGCTCGGGCAGGGGCTGGATGGGCAGATAGTTCTCGAGCCGGATGATGGGGATGCTGCGGCCACGATACTGGATGATCTCCTTGCCTCCCACGAATTCGAGCTTGTCAGCGGAGATCTTGTCGAGCCGCGCCACCAGGGCCAGAGGAATGGCAAACTGTTCCTCCGGCGAGACGTTGAAGAGGAGGATGAACTGCTGTTCTTCCTCGGCCAGCTTGTTCTCGAGGCCCATCTCCTCCTTGGCCCGATCCACGTCTTCTATCTTGAGGCCCACCTTGCGGGAGATGCCCACCACGTCGAGGATGAGGGCCATGCGCCCGTCTCCCATGATCGTCGCCCCGGCGAAGATGGAGATGTCCTTGAAGTGCTTGCCCAGGGGCTTGACCACGATTTCCTCGGAATCCCAGATCTCGTCCACCACGAGGCCGAAGTGCATGGCCCCGCAGTTGAGGATGACGAGGCTTTCGTTCTCCTTGGGCTCGGCTTCCACACCGAGGACCTTGGAGAGCCTCACCAGGGGCACCATCTCGCCGCGCAGGCGGAAGAACTCCGAGTCTCCGATCTGGTGGATGTTCTTGCGCGTTTCCGCAGAGAGCCCCACGAGTTCGCGCAGGCTCACCTGCGGGATGGCGTAACGCTGTCCTTCGCAGGTCACCACCAGGGCCGGGATGATGGCGAGCGTCAGAGGGATCTTGAGGCGCACGGTGGTCCCCGCCCCGAGGACGGTCTGGATGTCTATGCTGCCGCCCAGTTTTTCCACGTTGGTCTTGACCACGTCCATCCCCACCCCGCGGCCGGAGATGTTGGTCACCTTTTCCGCGGTGGAGAAACCGGGCTTGAAGATCAGGGCGAGGGCCTCGCGGTCGCTCATCGCCTCGGCTTCCGCCGGCGTGATGAGCCCTCTTTCTATGGCCCTCTGCTTGACCTTGTTTACGTCTATTCCGCGACCGTCGTCTTCGATCTCGATGACCACTTGGCCGCCCTCGTGATAGGCCCGCAGCACCAGCGTGCCCACCGGGGGCTTCTCGCGCTGGACCCGTTCGTCCGGATCTTCGATGCCGTGGTCAATGGCGTTGCGCACGAGATGCGTGAGCGGGTCCTTGATGGCCTCGATGATCGAACGGTCGAGCTCGGTGTCCGCTCCCTCGATGCGCAGGTTGACCTTCTTGCCCGTGGCGCGCGCCAGGTCGCGCACGATGCGCGGGAACTTGTTGAAGACGTTGCCGATGGGCTGCATCCTCGTCTTCATGATCTTTTCCTGGAGCTCCGTGGTCACCAGGGAAAGGCTCTGCGTGGCGTTCTGGAGCTCGGAATCGTTTATGCGGGAAGCGATCTGGACCAGCCTGTTCCGGGAGAGGACGAGCTCACCGGCAAGATTCATCAGTTGGTCGAGGAGCTTTACGTCCACGCGCACGTGGGTCTCGGTGAGATGCACCTGAGGCGCACCCTTGTCGTCCTTCTTGGCGGGTTTGTCCGCGGGCTTGGGCGCCTTTTCCGCAGCCTTCTCCGGCGCCTTCTCCGCGGGCTTTTCCGCCGCCTTTTCCTGGGTGGCTTCGGGTTTTTCCTCTTTCTTCTCCTCGGCCTTCTTCTCTTCCGGGGCCTTTTCGCCCTCGGCGGCCTCGGAGGCTTTCTCCTCGGAGGAGGCCTTGGTCTCACCGCCCGAGGACTCGGAGGCTTTCTCCTCGGCCTGGGGCTTTTCCTCACCACCGCCGCCCTCGGCCCTCTTGGCGATCTTGTCCGCGAAGTTTCTCAGGTCCACCAGGAAGTCGAGATAGGTCTCGTCCACGGGCTCCTTGCCGGTCTCTTCCAGGGAGGCGATGATGGCCTTGATGTAGTCCACGGACTTGAGCAGCATGTCAATGGTCTCTTCATCCGCCACCACCAGGCCGTCCCGCAGTTTGGAGAGGATGTCCTCGGCGAAATGGGCGATGGCTTCGAGGGTCTTGAAACCAAAGAATCCCGCCGTGCCCTTGATGGTATGGATGGTGCGGAAGATGCTCGAAAGGAGCTCTCGATCCTCCGGACGCTGCTCGAGTTCCACGAACTCTTCGTCCAGCCTTTCGAGATTCTCCTTGGCTTCGGTGATAAAATCTTTCAAGACATCTTCTTCGAAGCTCATGCCTTCCTCCTCGGAGTTTTCGGGGCGTTTTGCTATATTGATTCGGTCCCTAGGACCAAAGCTTTAACCTTGCCACTGGTAGCAGATGGTCCGGCCAATGACCTTCTTCTTGAAACCCGCGGGCATGTTCGAGGGCGTCTCCGTGGCCCCCAGGAAGAGATAGCCCTTGGGCTTCATCACCTTGGCGATGTTCTGGAGCACCTTGGCCTTGATCTCCGGAGAAAAATAGATGAGCACGTAGCGGCAAAAGACGACGTCGAACTTGCCCAGGGAGAGGGGAAGGGGCTCAACGAGGTTCAGTTTCTTGAAGACGACCATCCGCCGCAGTTTCTCGTTGATCACCCATTTGGCTCCGTTTTGCTTGAAATATTTGACGAGATAGGTCACCGGCAGACCGCGGTTGACCTCGATCTGGGAGTAGGCCCCGCTCATGGCCTTCTTCAGGGCCTCCTGGGAGATGTCGGTGGCCAGTATCTGGATGCGCCAGGACAGGAGTTCGGGGAAGTGTTCGTGGATGAGGATGGCGAGGCTGTAGGCTTCCTGACCGGTAGAGGCCGCCGCGGACCAGAACCGCAGTTCCTTCTCTTTCTTGCGTAGTTCCTTCAGTTCGGGGATGACCACCTTGCGCAGGGCTTCAAAGGGATGCTG
>JAADCO010000181.1 GCA_013154385.1 Thermodesulfobacteriota bacterium | reverse complement strand
GCGCAGGCCCTGTTGCCAGAGGGTCTTCACGGTCCCCTCCTCCGGAACCACGGGCACCACCCTGGTCAAGAAGGTGCACACCGCCTGCCCCAGGGCCCTTTCCACCAGAGGGCGGGCCTCGTCGTCCGCCGCCAGGATGACCGAAGGCTGGGAGAAGCGGCCCCAAAAGTAGGAGTGGAACCAGCGCGGAGAGGTGGCGCGCAGGAAGTGGTCGAGCTCCATGACGGCATACTTTACCCGAATGGGGCCCCGAGGGGCATCCGCGGCGAGGTAGAAGACGTTTGGAGGAAGCAGACGGTTGGCCACGGCCAGGAGACGGCTGCGATAGGCGCGGCGGTAATCCTCGACGAGCACGTAGAGGTCCACCAGGCCGTCGTAAACGTTCCGGCGTTCCAGGCAGGAGCCGTAGAAGAGGACGGCGCGCGTTCCCGGATAGCGGGAGGAGAGATGCTCCACCACCGGCGCAAGCGGGGCCGCAAACTCCGCCGGGCGCGAGCGCCGCTTGACCTCTTCCAGAAGGGGTTTCGGGATCACCATACCCAAAATTCGACCTCACCCGCGATTTCCAGGGCGAAACGGTTGTCCGGCGAGACAAGGGGCTCACCGTCCAGGGCTACTTCACGGGTATAGACTATTACGCGCGGAACACAAAGGGAATAGATGCCCTTTAAGGAAAGGTCCCGCGAGGGGTTCGGCTTCAGGAGGGCCGCCAGGCAATGGCGCAGCCCGGCCCCCTGCTTGAAGGCCAGGGCCTTGATCTCTTGTGCCGGACACGACGGCCAGGGAGCGAAGCGCCTCCAAAGACGCTTGAGCGTGGTGGCCAGGAAGAACCAAAACGGCCCGCGCAGGAGGAGGTCTCCGGTCTCCACGAAATCGAGCACCTTTTCCGTGCTCTGCCGCCAGACCTTCCGGGGGAGGAAGGAAAGCGCCTTCCAGGGGTTCCCCCCCGCGGCGCGGTGACTGCGGAACCGCTCCACGCCTTCGGCGATGAGCCCGGCGCCCAGGAAGAAGCCGCACACCCCCGGAGGAGTGACCCGCAGGACGGCCCTTCTTTCAAAACGCGGCGGCCTTCCGGAAAGCGCCCTCCGCAGGGCCTTGATCTGATCCGTGTGCCCCAGGTCGCGGGGGACGAGATTGGTCGTGCCCCCAGGAAGGAGGGAAAGCGCGGGGCGGTTGGCCTCAGGCCATCGGAAGTAGGAGGTCAACACCTGGGCGGCGGTGCCGTCGCCCCCGCTCACCCAGATGAGCCTTCGCCCCTTGGCACAGAGGTCGAAGAAGGCCTTTTCGATCTCCTCCGGCGTTACGGCGAGGACAAAGGGCCAGCCGGCCTGCTGCACCAGGGCCGCCAGCAGAGGCCATTGCTTCTTGTTCCGGCCGGCTTCGGGATTGATGAGGAGAGCCGGGTTCAGGTCTCTTGTCTTCGGGTAAACCACTTGATGGCCAACCTGTGCGAGGAGAATCGTTCTACGTCCGCCAACCACGGGCTGATGGATACCCCGCGACGCCTGAGCCACAGGGCGTAGAGGAGGCGCAGGAGCAGAAAGAGGCTCGTCGCCACCGTCCAGAAGACCACCGCAAGGAACCCCAGATCCGGCCGCCCCAGGACGAAAGAGAGCGTGAGGATGAGCAAACACGGGTTGCGCCGGGCGGTGATCAGCCGGAAGAAGGAATCGAGCGGACGCCAGCAGAAGATCTCGAACCCGAAAAGGAGTGTAAAGAGCCCTTCGACCACGCGACCGAGCACGTAGCCCGCCACAAGGGCCGCGACGAGCAGGCCAAAGGGAAAGCTTACCTCCCAGAGCCCCGCACGCTGGGCCCCCAGCGCCCAGAGCACGTACCAGATCGGGGGATGCACGAGGTCTATGATATGGTCGAAATAGTGACCGAACTTGCTCGAGGTGACCGTGACCCGGGCCAGCTTCCCGTCAACGGTATCGAGAAAAGTCATCAACCAGGCCGCCACGAGGCCCCAGCCCAGATGCCCCTGGTAGAAGAGATAGCCCGCGAGCACCACCAGGAGGAAGCCGATGAAGGTCACGTGGTTGGGCTTGAGACCGAGCTTCACGCAGAGGCGCACCACCCATCTGGCAGGCAGGGGCCAGAGCCACTTGGTCACCAGGTCCGTAACCCCTTTGTAGGACCAGTCGTAGAGGCGCCTTTCGACCCGGGCCCTCGTCTCCGGCGTCACCCTCAGGGCAAAGGGCGGTTCGAACTTGCGGAGCTGCTGGAAGAAGGCCCCGGTGATTTCCCGAAGCTCTTTGATCTGGACGGAGTCCGGGAGTGCTCCCCGCGGATCCTCGAGGAACTTCCGCGCGGGTTGATAGAGGTCGCCGGAGACCACCGCCGCCAGGGGAACGCCCTGCTCTACGAGGACGAGGTTTTCCTGGGTCAGAAGATAGCGCACGAGGCGGTCGTCGAGGAGGAACTCCAGCCGAAAGATGAGCACGCGGTCTCCCTTCCCGGGCGTATGGTCCGGCGGCAGGGGTTCGGCCTTGCCCGAAAGAAGCCTCGACAGCCGCTCGCCTACGGTGAGGCCCCAGACCTTGGTCTCGTTCTTTCCGAGGAAGACGTAGTAAGTGGCCATTGCCGGTGAAGATGACACCTCCTCCGCCCTTTGGCAAGGCTAGAGGGCGCGCCAGCGCCAGAAGGCGAGGAGGAAGATGAAGAGACACGGGGCGGCGGCCACGACCAGAGGGGGCCACTCGAGCACGAGCCCCAGATGGGCCAACACCTGCTCTCCCAGATAGACGAAGAGGCCGAAGATCGCCCCGGCGCCAACGCGAAAGCCGCGTCCCCGCTCCTGATAGGGGCGCAGCACGAAGCTCAGGGCAAGAAAGAGCATGAAGATCGCCGTGGGCAGGACGAACACCTTTTGCCAGAAGAGCAATCCGTAGCGATAGGCGTTCTGGCCGCCCTCTTCGAGGGAGCGCTTGGAGCGCCAGAGCTCGGAGAGCGAGAGGAACTCCGGCGGGACCGCCAGGTTCTTCACCTCCCCGGTCTTCAGGAAGGCCCTGATCCGCAACCTGGCGTGCCGCTTTTCCCTGACCCCGTGGGGCAGGAACTCCTGCTCCGAGACCCCGATGAGGAGCCAGTGGTCATCGCCGACCTTTCCCATCTGGGCGGTGAGGAAGCGCCTGAGCCGCCCCTCGTCGTCGAAGGAAAAGATCTCGATCCCCGCGAGCACGCCCTTGCCCAGGACCTTTTCCACGTGGATGAAGGTGTCCCTGTCCCGCGCCCAGAAACCCTGCCCGTAAGGGGTGACGCCCCTGGTGGAGAGGGCCCGCGCCTTGAGCAGCCAGGCGCGGTGCTCGGCCCGCGGAAAGACCGTCTCCTCCCCCAGGAGGAAGATCACGAGGAGGACGAGGAGCCCGGCCATCATGGCCAGCCCCATGCGGTGGCGATCCATGCCGGCGGCCTGCATGGCCAGGAGCTCGTTGCGATCACCCAAAGTGCCCAGGGAGAGCAGAGAGGCGAGAAGGCTTATCATCGGCAGGAGGTCGTAGATCCGCCCGCCGGAAGTGAGGAAGACGTAGGTCAGGGCCTTGAGCAGGGTGTAGTTGCCGTGGCCCACTTCTTCGAGCTGGGCCAGGAAGTCGAAGAAGCCGAAGAGCAAGGCCAGGACGAAGACCAGGAGGAAGAAATGGCGAAAAAAGGCTCGGATGAGATAGAGATCGAGAATGGTCATCGACGTGCAAACCAGTAATAACAAATCACGCTCAAGAGCAGAAGCCCCAGGTGAGCCGCACCGATGCCGGGAAACACCGGCCAGAGCCCCTTGGCCAGGAGCTTCTTGAGCGCTGCTCCGGCGTAAAAATACGCGGCAAAGAAGACCACGGCCAGCGGAATCCGCTTGAGATGCCCCTGGCGGGGCTTCACCGGACTCAAGTTGATGGCCAGAAACGCCAGCAAGATCGCCGAAAGGGGCGCGGCCAGACGCCATTCTAGCTCCGCCACCTCCTCGGGACCGGCAGGCGGCCAGAGCTCGCGGGTGGGCATGGCCTTGACCTTCTGTTTCCGGGGGGTCTCCAGGTTGGCCACAAAGATCTTGAGGGCCGCAAACTCCGAGACCAGGATCAACGAATGCTTCTCGTTGAACTCGTACTGGCGCCCCTGATCGAGGATCAGGAAGAGGCGCTGGGACTTTATCTCCTGCCAGGCCCTGGCCGCGCGGATGATCTTCGGGCCCCCTTCGTCGCGTCCGTAGAGGAAGACCTCTTCCGCCAGGGCCTGATGCCGATCCACCTTGTCGGCGAAGAAGACCCGCCCTCCGGGCAACTCGTAGAAGACGCCCGCCTTGAGGCGGCGAAGGTCAAACTCCCTCTCCGAAGAGGCCTTGAGGCGGTAAAACTCCTCCCAGGCCCAGGGACGGAGGTGCAGGGAAAAGACGCCGGAGACCACGGCCACCATGAGGGCCAGGGAGAGCACGGCCCAGTAGACGCGCAGAGGCGAAAGGCCGGCGGCGAACATGGCCACCATCTCCGCCTGCCGATAGAGCCGCCCTAAGGCGAGGAGCACGGAAAAGTAGAAAGTGGTGGGGAGCAAGACCTCCTGGGCGATGAGGACCCGCAGGAGGATGAGGCGCCCGATGATCGAGGCCGGGATCTTTCCCTCCGCCGCCTGGGCCAGATAGCGGGCCGCCATGAAGGAGACGAAGACCCCCACCAAGACCAGAGAGATGGCGATGAAGGGTTTCAGGACCTGGCGCCGGAGGTAGTTGATCAGAATCATGCATTCAGGTCGCGCTGGCCGCCAGAGAAGGGCCTCCCAGGACTTCGCTGATCCTTTTCACCACCGTCTTGGCCGGAACGAGATCCTTGTGATAGTCGATCTCGCACCAGAGGAGGCCGGTGATGTCGCACGTTCCCACCACGCCCCGGCGGGCCAAGCGGTCTATTACCGAGAGATACCAGCGCCGCGTGGAGTCTTCCTCCTTCACGGCCTCTTCCAGCGCCTCGCGGAAGAGCCGCGCCCCCTCTTCGTCGAACTTGAGGAGGCCGATGGACTCCGCCCCCACCTTTTCCAGGGGCAGGTCCTTGCCCACGGCCAGCAGTCTCTCGCCGTCCAGGATGACCTTCATGTCGTCGGCATCGTATGCGGGTTTACGATTGACCGTCACGGTGATGGGATAACCGTGCACGGAAAAGAGCCTCTCGAGGACTTCCGGCTCAAAGAGCGTGTCCCCGTTCAGCAGGATGAAGGGGCCGTCCATCTCCTCCCTGGCCCGCCAGCAGCTCCAGAGGTTGTCCGTCGTGGCGTAGTCCGGGTTGAGGAGGAACCGAGGGGCTGAGGAACCATAGCGCTGACGCAGGAGCCTCTCCACCTTTTCCGCCTGGTAACCCACGACCACGACGATGTCGTCCACCCCAGCGTATCTCAGCACGTCTATCTGCCACTCGATGATGGCTCGGCCTTCGAGCCCCACCAGGCACTTGGGTTTATCTTTGGTCAGGGGCAAGAGGCGCTTGCCCTGACCGGCGCTAAGAATGATCGCTTTCATGGTTTCCTCACCTCTAGAAACCATTATATAACACGCCAAACAGGGTTTGCCCGAGGGAGGAATGAAAAAAGTTCAGGTCAGAGAGGTCCGCTCCGCAAAGGATCGAGACGCCTTCTTGAAGGTCCCGTGGAAGATCTACGCCGACGATCCCGCCTGGGTCCCGCCCCTTCTGATCGAGCGCCGGGATTTCCTCTCCCCGCGGAATCCGTACTTCCGCCACGCCGAGGCCCGCTTCTGGCTGGCCGAAAGGGACGGGGAACCCGTGGGCCGCATAAGCGCGCAGATAGACCGGCTGGTGCTCGAGCGTTACGGCGAGCAGGGGCACTTCGGGATGATCGAGGCCGTGGACGACCCCGAGGTCTTCTCCGCCCTGCTCGAAACGGCGGAGAACTGGCTCCGGTCAAGGGGCATGAAGAAGGTCCTCGGGCCCTTCAATCTTTCCATCAACCAGGAGTGCGGGCTCCTGGTGAAGGGGTGGGAGAGCCCGCCGAGTTTCCTCATGGGACACGCGAGACCTTACTACGCCGCGCGCCTTGAGGAGTGCGGCTACCGCAAGGCCAAGGACCTCCTCGCCTATCTCATGACCCGTCAGCCCGAGGTCCTCGAGCGCGTGGAGCGCCTGATCCCCAAGGGGAGCTTCACCGTCAAGACGAGGCCCATCAACAAGAAGCGGCTCGCCGCCGAGCTCGACCTCATCTTCGAGATCTTCAACGAGGCCTGGGCGGAAAACTGGGGATTCGTGCCCTTTACGCGCGAGGAATATCTGCATTTGGGGCAAAGTTTGAAGTATCTGGTAAGTTCAGAGTTGATACGCATTGCCGAAGTGGAAGGAAAGGCCGTGGCCTTCATCGTGGTGTTGCCGAACTTCAACGAACTCATCGCCGACCTCAACGGACGCCTCTGGCCCTGGGGATGGCTCAAGCTCCTCTGGCGCTTCCGGTTCCGACCGCCCCGCTCCGCGCGCGTGGTGCTCATGGGCGTGAGGAAGGAGTATCAGCAGACCATGCAGGGGTCCCTCCTGGTGGTCCGTCTCATAGACGACATCCGCCGGGTGCTTCTGGCAAGGGGCACGCAGCGCCTGGAACTGTCCTGGATCCTCGAGGACAATCGCCGGATGCGCAAGCTGGCCGAGGCCCTGGCCGGTCCGCCCTACAAAGTCTACCGGATCTACGAAAAGGAGCTTTCATGAAGTTCAAAGCCCTGGTCCTCGCCGGAGAACGTCCGGGGAAGGATCCCCTCGTCAAGAGCACCGGAGCCCCGTGCAAGGCCCTGGTGCCGGTGGGCGGCGTGCCCATGATCAGGCGCGTGGTGGA
>JAADCO010000175.1 GCA_013154385.1 Thermodesulfobacteriota bacterium | reverse complement strand
GCCTTAAGATGGCGCATGGCCGACCGTCGGGCCGCTCTCCTCTCCCTGGGAGCCGGTTTTGCGCTCCTCGGGCTCCTCGGCACCGGCGGTGAGCGCACCGACCCCCTCGCCCATCTCCTGGGGTTCCTGGTGGGCTTGCTGTGGGGCCTCTTCTGGGCCAAGCGGATAGAGAAGGTCGAGCCCTACGATCTCTGGTTCAAGGTGCTCGCCGTGGCCTTACCCGTTGTCGCCTGGTTCAAGGCCCTTTATCCTTTCAGCTTTCTTGCGCGTCATTCGATCTTCAACTACTAGAAGATCGAGGCAGGAGGTAGGGATGCCTTTGCGGGGAGACTTCGAACTGGGAAGTGGGATAGCCTTCCATCAGAGGGTGCGCGTGGAGAGACGGGTCTTCCTGATCGTGGCCCTCATTTCCCTGGCCGGCTTCCTTTACTGCGGAGCCGAGGCCGTGCTCTCCTTTTTCGGACGCACCCTCTGCCACGCGGAGACGTGCGCCATCGTGGAGTCCTTCTCCCGCCTCTCCCGTCAGGAAATGGCCGCCCTGGCGGCGCTCTTCTTCCTCTTCCAGACCATAGGAGCCTTCTCCCTCTGGTGGGCCGGTGGGCCCTTCCTCCGTCCCCTCATCTTCACGTCCGCCATGGCCCTGGGGGCCGAGGCCGTCTTCCTCGGGCGGCAGTTCGTGGACTATCAACTGCACTGTCCCTTCTGCCTCACCGTGGCGGCCTTCGTGGTTTCCTCCTCGGCTTTGGTGCTCCTTTCCTGCAAGCGGTTGGCCGTGTTCGGGGCGGTGGCCGGGATGGTGCTGGCCCTCCTCCTCACTCCGCTTTCCATCGAGCCCCTTTCGCGGGCCGCGGTCAAGCACATCCATCGGGGCTCTCCCACCGAGAGCTTCATCCTCATCTACGCGGAAGACTGCCCCCATTGCCACGAGGTGCTCTCCTTTTGCGAGAAGATGGAAGACATAGATCTTCTCCTCTGCCCCAAGGAGAAGGCCTTTGCCTTCCTGCGCATGCTCGACATCCCGGGCGTTCCGGTGATGGTGGTCAACAAGAACGGAGAGAAGAGGGTGCTCGTGGGTTCGGGGCTCATTCTTTCCTATCTCAAAGAGGGCGAAAAGCCCAAGGCCCCCTCGCTCGATGAGTTCCTCTCGCCTTCGGGGATCTGCGAGGAGAACAAGAAGTGCGAGCCCCTAGAGGGCGACGAGTATTTCTAGGGCGTAGCAGGTGGCGTCGAGAAAGGGCACCCCTTTCGGAGAGCGGGCAAAGGCCTCCCGCCGCCAGCAGGCCAGCACGTAGGCCCTCAACCCCTCCACGTCGCGCGGCTCGTAGCCGAAGCGCCTGAGGAAGGAAAAGGCGTAGTAGGTGTTTTCGAGAAAGGAAGTGGTCCCGGGATAGAAGCCGAACCCTCCGTCCGGATTCTGCGAGGCGAGCACGTAGGGCACGTAGTTCTTGGCCTCCTTGGGCCGCAGGGCGGCGTAGAGATAGAGGTCCTTCACCGTGGGGGAGGCGGGAAGGGGAGGCACCTCCCGCACCCGGAGGCCGAGGCGAAGGAGATAGAACTGCTCCTCGAGCACGGTGGTGTGCGTAATCTCTACGGGGGGCCGGAACCGCACGCCGAGAAGCTCGAGGGTTTCCTTGACGAAGAAGGCCAGGCGCGGGGAAAGGGGCCTTTGGGCCTTGGCCTTCAAGAAGGCGATGGTCTCTTCTTGCGGAAACGGAGCCTTCAGGAGGTCGAGGATTTTCACCGCAAAGCGCGTGTCCTCGATGGTGGGGGGAAGATGGGGGGTGGCGGCAAACCCTCCTCCCTCCTTCAAGCGGGCCAGGCAGAAGCGCGCGATTGATCGGCGTCGTTCAGGGTCGAGTTCAGACATAGGCCAAAAGGAGCTTCGATCCCCCGGTGGGGGAAAGGAGCCTTTTTACCTCCCGGAAATGCCTCTTGAGAAACGGGCGCTCGTCGCGGGCGAAGGCCCGGTTTTCCGGAGAGCCCATGCTCGCCAGGCGCAAACGGTAGAGGAGCCGCACAAAGGGGTTCTTGGGCTCGCAGTGTTCCATCATGGCGAAGCATCCCCCGGGCGCAAGCACCCGCTTCACCTCCTCAAGCGCGCGGTCTCGCGTCTCGGGGTCCAGTTCGTACATGGCGTGGGAGCAGGTGACCACCTCAAATGTCGCGCGCGGGAAGGGGAGCTCGCCCACGTCGGCCAGGACGAAGAAGAGCCGCGGATGTTTGCGCTCTCCGGCCTTGCGCACGGCTTGTTTGAGCATCCCGCAGGAGAAGTCCACGCCCACGATGAGGCCCTTTTCGGAGATGATCTCCGCTGCGGCCAAGGGGACCGCGCCTGTTCCGGTGCAGAGATCAAGGAGCCGCGTGTCCTCCTTCACGCCGGCCTTCTTCAGCAGGAATCGGCGCAGATAGGCCCGCCGGTCGCGGCTGTGGAGGGCGATGATCGCGTCGTAGAAGTGGGAGAAGACGTCGTAGTACTTGCGGCGAAAGCGTCTCATGTGCTCTTTCCCCTTGAGTCTTATCTTAAGCCCTACTAAAGGTCGTGTCAGGATGTTTCCCGACTTCGGCACGAAGACCCGCGCCTTTCTCGTGCGAGAATGGCTACTTACCGCTACGGCTGTGGGAGTCCTTTCGACTTCTGCTTATTTGAAACGGTTGCCTCTTTATAGTCGCCATGATTTCGAAGTTCTTTTTTTGCTTTTTGGTTTTTTCGTGCTCATCAAAGGACTTGAGAAAAACAACCTTTTTGCAGCTTTAGCGGCCAAGTTGAGTCGGGGACGGGCGGCGGGATACAAACTCCTTTGGGCAGTTTATTTCCTTTCCATGTTGGTAACCAACGATGTAGCCCTTCTCGTGGGGGTTCCCCTAGCTCTTAATCTTCCGGTGAAGAGAAAGAGGCTATTGGTCATCTTTTTAGTTCTGGCGGCCAATGCTGGTTCAGCTCTTACTCCGTTTGGCAATCCACAAAACATTTTTATCTACTGGCATTACGCTCTGCACCCATTGATGTTTCTGCGCACTATAGCTCCTTTCAGTGCTGGTACCGCGCTAATTCTCGGAATCATTGCGGCTTTTTTCTTTTTGGGAGAAGGACCGGCCAAGATGGCGCCGGTTTCGGTAAGAGGTCCCGTTTGGTTCTTTTTGCTGGCTCTTGTTCTGTTTCTCTTGGTGGTGTTGAGAGTTTTTCCTTTTTGGTTGGGACCATTTATTATCGTGCTCAGTATTATCCGGGATCCCGCAATTTTACGGGTAGATTATTTTTTGCTCCTTACGTTTTTCTTTTTCTTCGGTTTTACCGACAACCTAATGGCCATGCTTCAGTTTCATCTTGGAGAACCCACGGCTGTCTTTTTAGGTTCGGCAATTGCCAGTCAGTTTATCAGTAATGTCCCCGCGGCTCTTCTTTTTTCGGATTTTACACGGTGCTGGGCTGCCCTCCTTTGGGGGGTAAATGTAGGAGGATTTGGATCTCTCACGGGCTCTCTGGCCAATCTCATTGCGTATCGCTTTTATTCGAGATCTCAGGAAGACAAAAGTTTCCTTTTGACTTTCCATTTTTGGAGTTATCTCTTTTTTGCTTGGGGAATGTGGCTTTACTTTTTCGTAAATGCCAAACTTCCACCTTGCCTCGGGCCGTGAGGCTGCCTAGTGTCTTTCACGAATTCACGAATCAATTACAACAAGTTCTGAGCTGGAGAGGAGGAAATGCGCGGGAAAAAGATCGGTTACTTGGAAGCGGTCTCCATTGGTGTCGGAGGCATGATTGGTGGTGGAATCTTTGCCGTCCTCGGGCTTACGGTTCTTCTGGCGCGCGGGGCGGCACCGATAGCCTTCTTCATCGCCGGACTCATCGCCCTGATCACGGCCTATTCTTACGCCAAGCTCTCCGTGCGCTATCCCAGTGAGGGCGGCACCATCGAGTTCATCGTGCGCGCCTTCGGCACGGGGGTGATACCCGCCTGGTTGAACACCCTCTTGCTGGCGAGCTACGTCATCATGCTCTCGCTCTACTCCTACGCCTTCGGAAGCTACGGCGCGGTGCTCATCATGGGGGTCGAAAACCTCTTCGTCAAGAAGCTCCTTACCGCCGGGGTGATCATCTTCTTTACCTTTCTCAATCTCCTCGGGGCCTACATCGTGGGCAAGGCCGAGGACCTGATGGTCATCTTCAAGGTCCTCATCCTTCTCTTTTTCTCGGCCCTCGGCTTCATCACCGTGGATTTCAGCCGCCTTTCGCCGGAGCACTATCCCCATTTCCTGCACATCTTCACCGGCGGCCTCATCATCTTTCTGGCCTACGAAGGCTTTGAGCTCATCGCCAACACCGCCCAGGACGTAAAGGACCCGGAGCGCACCCTGCCGCGCGCCTTCTACACGGCGGTCATCCTGGTGATCTTCGTCTACGTGCTGGTGGCCCTGGTGGCGGTGGGCAACCTGGACTACGAGGAGGTGGTCAAGGCCAAGGACTACGTCCTGGCCGAGGCGGCCAAGCCCTTTCTCGGGGAGTTCGGGTTCGTGCTCATCAGCATCGGCGCGCTCCTTTCCACGGCTTCGGCCATCAACGCCACTCTCTACGGCACCGCGCGCATCAGCTATCTCGTGGCCAAGTACGGGGAGCTGCCCAAGGTCTTTGCGCGCAAGATCTGGCACGGGGCCTACGAGGGCCTGATCATCATCGCCGCCTTCACCGTGGTGGCGGCCCTTTCCTTCGACCTCGAAAACATCTCCGTGGCCGGAAGCCTGGGGTTCCTCCTGGTCTTCGGGGCGGTCAACCTGGCCAACTTCAAGCTCGCCCGAAAGACCCGCGCCAACCGGGGGCTTGCGGCCCTCGGCGCCGTAGCCTGTCTGGTCTCGGCGGTGGTCCTGGTCTTCCACAACCTGAAGACCAGTCCCCAGTCCCTCAAGTCTTCCTTCATCGTCATCGTGGCCACCTTCGTCTTCGAGCTGATCTATCGCCTGGTCACCAAGAGGCGGCTTTCGGATTTCATTGACTGGCGGCTGCGCGAAAAGGAGGAGTTCCTCGACCATTTCGAGGAGTATCTCGGAAAGATACTCGAGGCGATAAGGCTCCACTTCAAGGAGGTGGAGGTCTATCTCCTCGACGAGCTGGCCCGCGGCGACCGGGAATCCGCCAACAAGCTCCATCTGGCCGTGGTGACGAAGGAAAAGCTCTCCGAAGAAGAGGCGCGGGCGTGTGAGGAACGCATCCGCCAGGCCGCGGGGCTCGCCCCCCATCATCCCCTGAAGGTCTCCTTCGTGTGTGAGGAGGAGAAGGAAAAACTCAAGCCGCACACGCCAAAGCCCCTTCATGTGTCCCGTTAGATTGTCGAGCTGACCGACAAATTTGTCGTCGAATGGCCGGAAAAAGGCAAAACGGAGCCCTTTTTTCGGCCATTTTTTTTGGCACGGAGTTTGTATCTCTTAGAGCCAAAAAAGAGGAGGTGGAGAGATGAAGAAGTGGACGGCATTGATTATGGCGCTTCTCTTCCTGGGTGGGGTATCGGCCCTCAAGGCCGAGGAGGGGAACAAAGACGAGAAGGTCATCAACGTTCCCGTGGTCAAGGAATACAAGGTGCGCATGGGAACCGTAAACTTCCCTCACGCCAAGCACATCCTGGATCTCCAGTACAATTGCGGCACCTGCCACCATCAGAAGAAGGTGGAGAAGGACGGAAAGCTCGAGCCGGTGCCCATGACGCTTGAGAAGGTCGAGGCCCTTGCGGCGGAAGGCAAGAACGCCTTTCAGTGCAAGACCTGTCACGGAGACCTCGACCGCAAGGCCTTCAAGAAGCTCTTTCACAGCAACTGCCTTGGTTGCCACAAGAGCCTCAAGGCCGAAAACAAGAAGGCTCCTACCAAGTGCAAGGAGTGTCACGTAAAGCCCAAGAAAAAGAAAGCCATTGAAGGCTGTTGATCCCCCCTCCCTACTCCCTCCTTCCCGGGGGCCGGAAACGGCCCCCTCTTTTTGTGTTTTTTTCCTCGAAGCGTGGAATATAATGTTTTCCCACTAAGTTTTGGTGGGCGTGAACTTGCGAAGGATACTCCTTGCGGCACTCCTCTTTCTCGGCGCTTGTAGCGCGAAACCCCCGGCCTTTCACGAGCCGCCGGCCCCTCCGCCTTCCTTTCTCTTTGCCGGCCCGGAGGAGCAGGGCACCTTTCCCGACCGCTGGTGGGAGCACCTGGGGGACGCGAAGCTTTCGGCCCTGGTAGACGAGCTCCTCGAAAGGAACCTCGACCTCGAGGAGGCCGCGCGGCGTCTGGAGGAGCTGCGCGCCCAGGCCGGGGTGGCGCGGGCCGCCCGGTTCCCGCGGCTCGACTTCTCCTTCAGCGGCGACAAGCAGCGCGTCGTGGTGCTGGCCCCTTACTTCCGGGGAGGGGGCTACGTCACCGGGCGCTTTACCGGAAGCCTTGCGGCTTCCTACGAGGTGGATCTCTGGAAGAAGCTCTCGCGCACCGAGCGTTCGGCAAGGCTCCGGGTCCTGGCGGCGGAAGAGGACCGCCTGGCTCTCGCCCAGAGCCTGGTCGCCGAGCTGGTGAGCCGCTATCTCGAAGCGCGCTATCTTACTTGTGAGCTCGAGATCGCCAGGGAAGAGCTGGACACCGAGCGGGCTTATCTGCGCGTTTTGCGGAAACGCTACGAAGAGGGGCTGGCTTCGGCCACGGAACTCGAGCAGGAGGAGCGTCTCCTGGCCTCTCTGGAGGAGATGGTCCCCCGTCTGGAAGAAGACATCCTGCGCGCGCGCCAGGAGATGGCCCTTCTCCTCGGCCGCTATCCCCGTCCCCTCGAGGTTGAGGGTTCCTGCAGGGTCTCTCTCCCGCCACCGCCGCCTGGTCTTCCGTCCACGCTCCTCCTGCGCCGGCCGGACGTCCGGGCGGCCAGGGCGCGCGTGCTCTCTGCCGCCGAGGAGGTGGCGGTGCGCCGCGCCGCGCGGTTCCCCACGCTTGCCCTCACGGCCACCGAAGGGCGCCTTTCAAACGC
>JAADCO010000079.1 GCA_013154385.1 Thermodesulfobacteriota bacterium | reverse complement strand
TGAGAGAGAAAATTTTCGTGGGGCTGGCCATGATTCCTCGCGGTGAGGTGGGAATCATCTTTGCGGAGTTCGGGAGGCTCAGCCAGATCTTCGACCAGACCCTCTATACCATCATGATCGCCGTGGTGGCCTTTACGACGCTTGCGGCTCCCTTTCTGCTAAAATTCTACGTGAAAAAAGCGAGGCCCTTTGATGTCTAAGTTGAAACCCGAGGTGCAGAAGAAATGGCTCTATTGGGTCTCCGGTCTCCTCTGGCTCGGCGTGGGGCTCATGCTCTGTTTGCGGGCCTTCTTCTGGGTGAAGTCCTCGCAGGAGCTCTGGGCCTGGGGGCTCTACGTCTTCGCCCTGGGGGTCTCCTACTTCATGGGGCGTTTCTTCCTCTTTCGCCTGGCGCGCCGGAACCTGAGGCGCCTTGACGAGAAACCGGAAAGGCTCTGCTGTTTCGCCTTTCAACCCTGGCGCAGCTATCTCGTCATCGCCGTGATGATCGCCATGGGGATCAGCCTGCGGCGCTCGGACATCCCGCGCGTGTGGCTTGCGGGCATCTACGCCCTCATGGGCGGCGCCCTGGTGTGGGCCAGCGGGCTCTACTTCTCCCGGGCCCTGGAGGTCCTTCGTCAATAGCCCCCTTGTCAAAAAGGACCGACCACTATATATTGCTTTTGCAGGTGGGCGGTTAGCTCAGTGGTAGAGCGTCATCCTCACACGGTGGAAGTCGCTGGTTCGAATCCAGCACCGCCCACCAATTTTTATTATCAAAATCCTCCTTGCTCCGTAGGGGGCCAAAACGACCGAAAGGAGGCCATATGAAGAAACTCCGCAAATACGAGACCCTCTTCGTCATCCATCCCGACCGCGTCGAAGAGAAAGACGCCGTCATCGAAAAGGTCACCGAGATCATCCAGGCCGATGGGGGCGAAGTCCTGAAGAAGGACGAATGGGGCCTTCGCAAGCTCGCCTATCCCATCGAAAAGAAGAAACAGGGCTACTACATCCTCATGGAGTTTACCGCTCCGGCCGAGACCCCGGCCAAACTCGAGCAGTACTATCGCATTGACGAGCGCGTGATCCGTTTCATCGTGGTCAAGCTCGAAGACAAGTACGAGCCCGAAACCATAGCCGCCTAAGGAGGAAGACATGGCCAACGAGACTCAAAGCACGGTGCGTCGGCGTCGTTTCTATCCGCGGCGCAAGATTTGCCGTTTCTGCGCCGACCCCAACCTCAAGATAGACTACAAGGAACCGGAGATATTGAAGGCCTTTATCACCGAGCGGGGCAAGATCATCCCTCGCCGCCAGACCGGGACCTGCGCCAAACATCAGCGCCAGTTGACCACGGCCATCAAGAGGGCGCGCATCATGGCTCTTCTGCCCTTCATCGCCACGCTTGACGAAGAAGAGCTTGCCCGTCAAGGAGGTTGATCATGGAAGTAATCCTTCGTTCATACGTGCCCAATCTCGGGGCCCCGGGGGATGTGGTCACCGTAAAGGACGGCTACGCCCGGAACTATCTCATCCCCAAGGGGCTGGCCATTCCCGCGAGCAAGAAGAGCTTGAAGGCCATCGAGCGGGAAAGGCAGGTGATCCTGGCCAAGGCGGAACGCATCCGCAAACAGCTCCAGTCCGTGGCGGAGCGTTTGAACGAAATGGAACTGGTCATCCCGCAGCGGGTCATCGAGGAAGACCGCCTCTACGGCTCGGTCTCCGCTACGGAAATCGTCCAGGCCCTCAAGGAGCAGGGGATCGAGATCTCCAAGAAGCAGGTCCTCCTCGACGAACCCATCAAGAAGATCGGGGAGTACGTGGTTCCCATCCGGTTTTCCCACGACGTCATCGCTCATCTGAAGGTCAAGGTCGTTCCCCTCGAATAGGAAACATTTTCCGCCGCAAGGAAACCAGAGAAGGAGGCGCACACCACGCCTCCTTCTTTCATTTTTAGAGTTTTTCGAAGGCGTCGAGCAGGCGGAAGAGATACTCGTGGCAGAAGGAATAGAGTTCCGGCTGGCCCTTGATGATCTCCGGATCCTGGACGTAAGGTCCGGGAACGAGGTCTGAGGCGCTCTTCTCCAGCAGCTCGGCGACGATCTCCGGGGTCACCTCCATGTGGAACTGGAAGGCGAGGACCCGGTCGTCGTAGATGAAGGCCTGGTTCTCGCAGGCCTCGGAGCGGGCCAGATGAACGGCTCCGGGGGGGAGGCTGAAGGTCTCCCCGTGCCAGTGGAAGACCTGCAAGGTCTCCGGCCAGCCCTGGAAGAGCGGATGCGCGCGCCCGGCCTTGGTGAGCTCGATGGGAAACCAGCCGATCTCCTTGAAACGGTTGGGGAAGACCTCCCCTCCCAGGACTTCGGCCAGGAGCTGGGCCCCGAGACAGATACCGAAGACCTTGGGACGGTCGTCATCCCCCAGGATGTCGCGCAGGAAGGCCTTTTCCTCGGGAAGCCAGGGATACTGGGCCTCGTCGTGCACGCTCATCGGCCCGCCCATGAGCACCAGGAGATCGAACTCCCCGGCCGAAGGAAAGGGCTCGTCGAGAAAGACCCTCGTGTGCCCCACTTCGTAGCCCCTCTTCCGGGCCCATTCGAGAATGGCGCCCGGGGTTTCGAAGGGAACGTGTTGGATGTAGTGGAGCCTCTTCATGAAACCGCCGCCATCTTGGGAGCCATGGATTGAAGGGCGTAACGACTGGCCAGGTCCTTACGCTGCAAGTAGGCCTCGCGCACGATGCGCATGTCTTCCAGGAAGTGGGGCAGCTCCTCAAGACGCAGGGCCTGAGGACCGTCACAAAGGGCCTTTTCCGGACGCGGATGGAACTCGACGAGCACCATGTTGGCCCCGGCGATGACCCCCTGGGCGGCGGCGTGGAAGATCTCCTGGATGCCGTCCGGGGCGAAGTGCCGGCGTCCTACGGAATGCGTGGGATCCACGCACACGGGAAGACGGGTGAGGCTCTTGACCACCGGGACGTGCGCGAAGTCCACCAGGTTACGATGCGGGTCTCCCAGGTTGGTCTTCACCCCGCGCAGGCAATAGACGATGTTCCGGTTGCCTTCGCTCGCGATGTACTCGCAGGCGTTGAGGCTCTCCTCGATGGTGATGCCCATCCCTCTCTTGTAGAGCACCGGAAACTCCTGCTGGCTACCCACGGCCTTGAGCAGCTCGAAGTTCTGGGCGTTGCGCGTGCCGATCTGGAGCATGACGCCCGTGGGACGACCGGCCCGTTCCAGCTCCTCGTAGATCTCCTCGATGTGGGCCTCCTTGCAGACCTCCATGGCGATGCAACGGATGCCGTACTTGCCCGCGAGCTCAAACACCCAGGGCAGACACTTCCGACCGTGGCCCTGGAAGGAATAGGGGTTGGTGCGCGGCTTGTAGGCCCCCATCCGGGAGGTGACCAGCCCCGCTTCCTTGAGGGCCGAAAACATCATCTCCACGTGCTCCGGCGTGTCCACCGCGCAGAGCCCGGCAAAGATGTAGAAAGAGTCCTGATCGAAGTGGAGGCCGTTGTAGTCGAAGCCGAAGGCTTCCTGGTCGTCGGCGTGCCGGCCGATGAGGCGATACTTCTTGGAGACCCGCACCACCCGTTCCACCCCGGGGAGATGGGCGATTTCCTCGTCGGGGATGCGCGAGGTATCGCCAAGCACGTAGATCTCGATTACCTTCCGTTCCGTACCGGTTACCGCGGAGATCCGGGTGGTCACTCCCTGGTAGTAGTGGAGGGTCTCCAAGATTCGCTGGACTTCTGGGCCAGAGGGATCGACATCGGGTTTCAAAATGATGATCATTATTTAACACCTCATACACTTAAATTGAGCAATTCTAATCTAGCGCAGCTTGTAGGGGTTGCAATGCTCGCTAAAGACAGTAGAGGGTAGTTTCAGTCATGTTGGCTTATATCCTTCAAGTATTCAGCGGTTTTTTAGCCATTATGAACCCCATTGGCAACGTGCCAGTCTTCATCAGTCTAGTGGAAGGTTTTGACGAAGCCACCAAGAGACGCGTGGCCAAGAAAGCGGCTTTGAGTGCCTTTCTCATCTGTAGCGTCTTCGTCATCATGGGAAACCTCATCTTTCGGTTCTTCGGCATCACGCTTCCGGCCTTTCGCATCGCCGGAGGCATCCTCGTCTTTCTCATTGCCTATCAGCTCCTGCGCGGCAAGCACTCTCGCCAACACCATCCCGGAGAGGAGGAACACGAAGAAAACGACCCGGACTCCCTGGCCGTCACGCCGCTTGGCACGCCCATCCTCGCGGGCCCGGGGACCATCACCACGGCGATGTCCTTCGTCGGAGGAAAGGAACACTTCCCCGCCCTCGTCATCACCCTTTCCGTCTTCGGCGTGGTCTGCTTCCTTACCTATCTCTGCTTCATCTACGGTGAGGCCATCTTCGAACGCCTCGGACGCACGAAGATAGGCGTCATCACCAGGCTCATGGGGCTCATCCTGGCGGTGATCGCCGTGCAAATGGTCATGGAAGGGCTGGTGGAGGCCTTTCCCTTTCTCAAGCAGGGACATTAAATCAAGTATTTAATTATCTGAAATATTTGGTCCTAACGCAGTCAATTTTGTTCTTCACTTTTTAAAAGAGTTGCTCTAAAGAAGAACAAAAATTTTAGGAAAGGAGGAACGCAATCATGGATGCAAAGGAGTTGGTAATCGCCGCTAAAGTCTACTTCATAAGCAAGTTGCCCCAAATCATTGGGGCCTTGGTCATTCTCGTCGTGGGTCTCTGGCTCTCGAAGAGGATCGCCAACTTTTTCGGTCGGGTGATGGAACGGCGCGGAATAGACATCACCCTGGTCAACTTCTTGAAGGGCCTCATCTACTATCTTCTCGTCCTGGTCGTCCTGATCGCCGCGGCCGGACAACTGGGAATCAACACCACTTCCTTCCTGACCATCCTCGGTGCTCTCGGCTTGGCCGTGGGCTTGGCCTTGAAGGACTCCCTCTCGAACTTCGCCGCGGGCGTCATGCTCATCCTCTTCCGCCCCTTCCGCGTGGGAGACGTGGTCTCCACCGCCGGCGTCACGGGTGGCGTGCAGGCCATCAACCTCTTCAACACCATCCTTCACACCCCTGACAACCAGAAGGTCATCGTCCCGAACAGCAAGATCATGGGCGACATCATCACCAACATCACGGCCAACGACACCCGCCGCATAGACCTCGTGATCGGCATCAGCTACGAGGACGACATCGACAAGGCCAAGGCCATCCTCTGGGAGATCCTGGCCCAGGATTCGCGCATCCTTAAGGATCCCAAGCCCACCATCGCCGTGGCCGAGCTCGCCGACAGCTCCGTGAACTTCGTCGTCCGTCCGTGGGTGAAGACGAGCGACTACTGGGCGGTGCGTTTCGACCTTACGGAAAAGATCAAGAAAACCTTTGACCAACAGGGCATCAGCATCCCGTATCCGCAACAAGACGTGCATCTCTTCGTAGAAAAAACCGCCTAATCAACCTTGACTTCCGGCCCCGAGAAAGTTTAAAGCAAGACAAATCTCGGGGCCGGAGGAAAAGGATGTCTATTTCCCAAAAAATTCGTGAATACCTGGCCGGGGCCTCCTGGATCCGCAAGATGTTCGAGGAAGGGGCCCGGCTCAAGGCGCAGTACGGTGAGGATCGGGTCTGCGACTTCAGTCTCGGAAACCCCGACGTCCCGCCACCACCCAGCGTAAAGAAAGCCCTGGAAGAGATCATCCGCGAGGATGCCCCCAGCCTCCACGGCTACATGCCCAACGCGGGTTTTCCCTTCGTGCGGGAGGCCATGGCGGTGAAGGTCTCCAAGGAGCAAAAGATGGCCGTCCCCATGGAACACATCGTCATGACCTGCGGGGCCGCCGGGGGCTTGAACGTGGTCTTCAAGGCCCTCCTCGAACCCGGGGACGAGGTGATCTATCCCGCCCCCTTCTTCGTGGAGTACAAGTTCTACGTGGAGAACCATCAGGGAGTCCCCAAGCCCGTGCCCTCCAAGGAGGACTTCTCCCTTGACCTCGAAGCCATAGAAGCCGCCATCGGTCCGCGCACCAAGGCCGTGCTCATCAACTCCCCCCACAATCCCACGGGGCAGCTCTACGAGGAAGAAGAGCTCCGGCAACTGGCCGAAATCCTCAACCGGAAGTCCCGCGAAGTCGGCCATCCCATCTATCTCGTCTCCGACGAGCCCTATCGGCATCTCGTCTTCGACGGCCTGGAAACCCCGGCCATCTTTCCGCTCTACGAGCAGAGCATCGTGGTCTCGAGCTTCTCCAAGGAGCTCTCGCTTCCCGGAGAACGCATCGGTTTCCTCGCCCTTCACCCGGAGGCCGAGGCCCGCGAGGAGCTCATGGCCGCCTTCGTGCTGGCCAACCGGATCCTCGGCTTCGTGAACGCTCCGGCCCTGGCCCAGCGGCTGGCCGCCAAGTGCGCCGAGGAAGTGGTGGACGTGAGCATCTACGAGCAGCGCCGCGACCTCTTCTGCGAGGTCCTCGAAGAAGCGGGGCTTGAGTTCGTCAAACCCAAAGGGGCCTTCTACCTCTTCCCCAAGACCCCCATTGACGACGTGGAGTTCTGCCGGCTCCTCCAGGAGGAGCTCATCCTGGCCGTGCCTGGGCGCGGCTTCGGAGGGCCGGGTCACATCCGGCTGGCCTTCTGCGTGGACGAAGTCTACATTGACAAGTCTCGCGAAGGCTTCAAACGCGCGGTAGAAAAGGCCCAAAAAGCTTAGAAGGGAGGAGCACCTTGTATCAGCCGCGTCTGGAAACCTTACCCCGGGAAGAGCTGGAGAAACTGCAACTCAAGCGACTGCGCGCGACCATCGCCCACATAAAGGCCAACAACGCCCGCTACGCCGCCCATCTGGGAGAGGTGGAGCCGGAAGACATCCGTCATCTCTCCGACGTGAAGAATCTCCCCTTCATCACCAAGGACGACCTGCGCGAGGCCTATCCCCTGGGCCTGGCCTGTGCCCCCAAGGAAGACTTCGTCCGCTTCCACATGTCCTCCGGCACCACCGGAAC
>JAADCO010000040.1 GCA_013154385.1 Thermodesulfobacteriota bacterium | reverse complement strand
TCTTTCTGGTCGAGATAGATCCGTCCGGGGCGAAAGTGGTTCTCCCCCCGCGCGTCGCGGGGCACCAGGCTCACGGGCAAAGGGAGGGAAATACCCTTGAGCCAGAGCTTCTTGAGCTCCTGGAGGACCTGTTCCAGGGTGGAGAGCCTCTCCGGCGGGACGACGAGGAGGCGATCGCGAAACTCGAAGTGATGCTTGAGGCTGCGGCGCACCCCGCGCTCGAATTCCTTGGGGTCCACGGAGAGGAAAAATTCCACCAATTCCGGAAAAAAGAGCAGTTTTTTGAGCATGGCACCCGCCTTCCCCGGGGGTCTAAATTAAAGTCGTCTAATCTTCCCCTCGGCTTAAAAGGCCCTCGAGCAAAAGCCCGAGGACCCCCAGGGAGATGGCGGCGTCAGCCAGGTTGAAGGCCGGCCAGTGATAGGGTCCGAGATGAAAGTCGAGAAAGTCAAAGACCCGTCCGTAGAGGAGACGGTCGAGGAGGTTTCCCAGGGCCCCGCCGGCCACCAGCCCGCACCAGAGGGGCGAACGCCCCTTGCGGGAAAGATGGTAGAGCAGGAAAAAGGCGAGCAGGTTCACCAGCGAGAGGAGATAACGCCCCCAGGACGGATGGTCAGCGAAGAGCCCGAAGGCCACGCCCGGGTTCCAGACGTGGACCAGGGAGAAGAAGCCCGGGACGACGACGATCTCGCCGCCCGGGGGCACCAGGGACCTCAGGGCGACCTTGGTCGCCTGGTCGAGGACGAGGACGAGAAGCGCCGTCAGGAAGAAGAGAGACGGGCGATGAACTCTGGCCATTTCTCTTTAAGCACCCGCGCGCAGCGTTCGCACACCTGGGGAAGCTCCGGCACGCGCCCCACGCTTTCCGACCATTTCCAGCAACGCTCGCACTTCTTCCCCGGCGCCCGCGAAACCCAGATCGAAAGCCCGGGGATCTCCTCGGAGTCGTAGCGCACGCCCTCTCCTCCCTCACCGCAAGTGAGCTTGGAGACGATGGCCAGATACTCGAGCGTTTCCGCGTGCTCCCGGATGAAGTCTCCGAGCTCTCCCTCAGCGGAGAGCACCACCTTGGCCTCAAGGGAGTTTCCGATGATCTTCTTCTCCTTGCGGGCGATCTCGAGCGCTTTGGTGATCTCGGAGCGGATCTCAAAGAGCCTTTCCCATTTCTTGCGGAAGTCCTCGTCCACCTCCGGGAGGATGGGCTCGGGGAAGGCGGCGAGATGGACGCTTTCTTCCTCGTGCTCGCCGGGCAGATGGGCCCAGACCTCCTCGGCGGTGAAGGAAAGGATGGGCGCCATGAGGCGGACGATGGCCTCGAGCGCGTGGTAGAGCACGGTCTGCACCGCGCGCCGGGCCGGGGAATCGGGCGCCTCGCAGTAGAGGGTGTCCCGGCTCACGTCAATGAAGATGGCCGAAAGGTCCACGGCGCAGAACTGATGGAGCCCCTGGCTCACGAGATGGAAGTCGTAGTTCTCGTAAGCCCGCAGGGCGCGCTTCACGAAGCGGGAGAGCCGATAGAGCATGTAGCGCTCAAACTCCGGGAGCTCCTCCGGCGGCAGGAGATCCCTCTTCGGATCGAAGTCGTAGAGGTTTCCGAGGAGGAACCGGCAGGTGTTCCTGATCTTGCGATAGGCCTCGGTGAGACGGGAAAGGATCTCGTCCGAGAGCCTGATGTCGTCGCGATAGTCCTCGGCCGAGACCCAGAGGCGCAGGATCTCGGCGCCGTAGCGCTTGATGATCTTTTCCGGCGGGATGACGTTTCCGAGGGACTTCGACATCTTGCGTCCCTTGCCGTCAACCACGAAACCGTGGGTGAGCACGGCCTCGTAGGGGGCGCGGCCCCGCGTGCCCACGGCGCAAAGGAGCGAGCTCTGGAACCAGCCGCGATGCTGGTCCGAACCCTCGAGATAGAGCTCGGCGGGAAACTTGAGCTCCGGCCGCCTCTCGAGCACCGCGGCGAAGGAGACCCCCGAATCGAACCACACGTCGAGGATGTCCTCTTCCTTGCGGAAGTTCTCCCCGCCGCATTTGGGACACTTCGTCCCCTCGGGAAGGAGCTCCTCAACGGGCTTCTCGAACCAGACGTCGGCCCCGTGCTCCTCGAAAAGCGAGATGGTCTTTTCGTAGAACTTTTCCTCGCGCAGGATCTCGCCGCAGTCCTTGCAGATGAAGACGGTGAGCGGCACTCCCCAGGCCCTCTGGCGCGAGAGACACCAGTCCGGCCGCCGCTCCACCATGCTCTTGATCCGCTCCTTGCCCCAGCGCGGGATCCACTGGACCTTTTCGATCCACTCGAGGGCCCGCTTACGCAGGTCGCCGGCCTCCATGGAGATGAACCACTGCTCCGTGGCCCGGAAGATCACGGGCTTCTTGCAGCGCCAGCAGTGCGGATAGCTGTGCTCGATCTCCGCCACGTGAAGGAGCCTTCCCCTCTCCTTGAGCATCTCGATGATCTTCTCGTTGGCCGCGTAGATGTTCATCCCGCCGATCTCCGGAAGATCGGGCACGAAACGGCCCTCTTCGTCCACCGGAGAATAGACCTCAAGCCCGTAGCGCAGACCGCTCTCGTAGTCTTCCTCACCGTGGCCCGGGGCGATGTGGACGCAACCCGTTCCGGCCTCAAGGGTCACGTAGTCGGCAAGGATGAAAAGGCTTTCGCGGTCGAGGAAGGGATGCTTGGCGTGCTTGCCCTCGAGATCCTTGGCCGAGAGGCGGAAAAGGATCTCCGGCACCTTCTCGAGACCGAGCTCCGCCGCGAGGGCCGAAAGCCGGCCTTCGGCGAGGATGAGGACCTCTTCTCCCAAGCGCACGGCCACGTAGTCGAACTCGGGGTTCAAGGCCACGGCGAGATTGGCCGGAAGCGTCCAGGGCGTGGTGGTCCAGATGAGCACCGAGACCGGACCTTCCACGGGTTCGGGGAGCGCGGCGCGCGCGTCTTCGGCAAGCGGAAACTTCACGTAGATCGAAGGAGAACGATGGGTCTCGTATTCCACCTCGGCCTCGGCCAGGGCCGTGAGGCAGTGGATGCACCAGTAGACGGGCTTCTTGCGCCGGTAGACGTAGCCCTGCGAGAGGAAACGGACGAACTCCCGGGCGATGGTGGCTTCGTAGTCAAAGCTCATGGTGAGGTAGGGACGCCACCAATCGCCGATGACCCCGAGGCGGCGGAATTCTTCGCGCTGAATGTCAATCCAGCGCTCGGCGTAGGCCCGACAGTGCTTCCTGATCTCGAGCTTGGGAAGCTCCCCGCGCCGGACCTTGAGCTCCTTTTCCACGTTGAGCTCGATGGGCAGCCCGTGACAATCCCAGCCCGGCACGTAGGGGCAGTTGTGGCCGGCCATGCGGCGGCTCTTGAGGATGAAGTCCTTGAGCACCTTGTTCAGGGCCGTGCCCATGTGGATGTGGCCGTTGGCGTAGGGAGGACCGTCGTGAAGCACGAAAAGCGGCGCTTCCCGGCCGCGGTCGAGCATCTTCTCGTAGAGCTTCATCTCTTCCCAGCGCTTGAGGAACTCGGGTTCCCGTTTGGCCAGGTTGGCCTTCATGGGAAAGTCCGTTCGGGGAAGGTTGAGGGTTTCCTTCCAGTCGGGTTTGTCGGGTTTCTCGCTCATGGCTCCGCTCCCTCGGGTCAAATTTTTGCCAATACTAGCACCAGAAGCGAGGGGTTCAAGAAAGCCAGCGGGAAAGATGTCGCCAGAGCTCTTCCCGGCTGATGGGTTTGGTGATGAAGCCGTCCATCCCGGCCCGCAGGCTCTCGGCCTCGACCTCCGAGACCGCGTGGGCGGTGATGGCGAGGATGGGCTTGCGGAACCCCGCGGCGCGAAGCCTTCGCGCCACTTCAAGCCCGTCAAGCCCCGGCATGCGGATGTCGAGCAGGACGAGGTCGAAATCGCCCTTCAGGGCCTCTTCGAGGGCCTGGTTGCCGTCGGCCACGGCCACCACGGAAAGCCCCAGTTTCTCGAGGATCTTCACGAAGAAGTGCCGCGTGACGGCGTTGTCCTCCGCGAGGAGGACCCGCCCGGAGAGCTTCTCCACCTTCGGGGCCTCCGGTCTCTCTCCCTCGACCAGCTTGAGGGGCACGCGGAAATAGAACGTGGCCCCGTGCCCGGGCCCCTCGCTTTTGACCTCTATGCTCCCGCCGAGCATCCGGGCCAGATGCTGAGAAATGGAAAGACCAAGGCCCGTGCCCGGGATGCTCTCCGGGGCCAGGCGCTCGAAGGGGATGAATATCCGCTCGAGCGCATCCTCCGGGATGCCAACCCCGGTGTCCTTCACGGCGAACTCCACGTGCACCAGCCCTTCGTTCCTCTGGACCACCCGGGCGGAAAGCACCGCTCCGCCCTTCATGGTGAACTTGAGGGCGTTTCCCAGGAGGTTGATGAGCACCTGGCGGATCTTGGCCTCGTCTCCCTTGACCAGGCGGGGAAGGTCCGGGGCGATCTCGAGCTTCAAATAGAGCCCCTGGCTGCGAAACTGGGGTTCGAAGAGCTTGCGAAGGTCCTCAAGGAGGGCGTGGAGATCGAAGACCTCCTCGCGCACGTTTTCCCTCTCCGCCTCGAGACGGGCAAAGGAGAGCACGTCCTCGATGAGGCCCGAAAGCGTCTTCAGGGAGTTTCTGAGGTTGTCCACGTACTGGCGCTCCTCGGAAGGCAGGGAGCCGTCGGCCAAAAGCTCGGCCATGCCGAGGGCCGCGGTCATCGGCGTGCGCAGCTCGTGGGTGATGTTGGCCAGGAAGGTGGTCTTGGCGCGGCTTGCGGCCTCGGCCCGGGTGGCTTCTTCCTGCCAGCGCCTCATCGCCGCCTTCAGCTCCTCCCGATAGTGGTTGAGCCGCTCCACGAGATGGTTGTAGGACTCGACCAGCACGCGGATCTCCTTGGGCCCGGGGACCTCGGGAAAGGGAAGGAGCTTCTCCGGGGCCTGCTCCATGTGCTTGGCCAGGGCCAGGGCCGGATGGCTCACCAGGCGATAGTAGAGATAGAGGAGCCCGCCCACCAGGAAGGAGATGAAGAGCCCCACGAAGAGGAAACGCTCGAGCAGATGGTGGATGAGCTCCTGATGGAGGCGGTCGTCAACCGCCACCTCGAGGCGTCCGATGACCTCGCCCTGGTCTATGATGGGGAGGGAGAAGATCTCCCCCTCGAGGTCGCCCTTGGAGATCTGGAGACGCTCCGGCGGGTTTGAGGGGTGCCGGCCCAGGAGGATGTCCATCTCGCGGATGTCGCCGTAGATGGAGGGCTCCTGCCAGACGATGCGCACGCCCTTGATGAACTCGAACTGGAGGAGCTCGTCGGCCACGCGCTCGATCTCGCTGCGCACGAGGAGCTTGACGTGGGGCTCGATGACCCGCACGGTGTGGAGGAGGAGGGTCTTTAAGTTCTCCTCCCTTTCCCTCGCCAGCTCCTTCTGGACCACGTAGGTCCCCCACAAGGTCGCCCCCACGGTGAGAGACACCGAAACGAGGATGACCAGCAAGACGAGTACCGTGGCGTTCAGACGCGCAAGTAATCTCCGACGAATGGCCAGAGCTCCCTTCACTGATCCGTGGAAACGAAGCAAATTTTCCGGGCTATCTTTGCGGGCAACCTCAGGGAAAGGACCTGCCACGTCCTCTCGTTGGCCAGGATGCAAGCCCGACGTCGGCCGAGATCCAGCGAAAGGGCCAGCCCTTCAGGAACCAGCTCGGTCAAGTGTGAAACCGTCAGCACTCCCCGCTCGGCAGCCTCCTTTAATATTAACTCTATTTCCGGCACAAGTCCGGCGATATAGAGGATGTCGTAGTTGCCTTCGCGCAGGGCTCTCAAGGCCTGCCGACCGTCTGAGACCACGGTGAGGACGAAGTTCGGTCTCCGGCGAAAAAACTCGAGCACCGTCTCGTTGACCAGACGCTGATCCTGAAAGGCGGTGTGGACCTTGGGCAGGAGGGCCAGGACCCGATATATGCGACGATGGCGCAGATGGTCCTCAAGGCGCACGAAGCGTTCCAAAAGAGAGAGGGTGAGCCGGGCCTTCTGGGTCTCAATGGTGACCAGAGTGCCCGCCCTCCCCGTGCCGAGGGGGAAGAGGGAGTAGAACAGGAACATCCAGTATGCCAGGAGAAAGTTTACCTTCTTCAAAACCGAACCCGAAATCCAATTTCCCAGTACCGTCCCTGGTCCCGATAATCTTCCTGCACTCCTCCGTAGGAAGACGGATAACGGATGTCGTCGTCGAAGAGGTTGATCACCGCCCCCCAGAACGACATCCTCTCCGTCAGGTCGTAGGTCATCTTGAGGTTCACCAGGGTGTAGCCGTCGAGCTTCGGTCTCTCGTCAGGGACGTAGGTTCCCTCTCGCGTCAGGTTGTACTTCTCGCGCCAGCGAGGCCCCACATAGTTCCACGAGAGGCTGATCTCCAGAGGGAGGCACTGACAGGCGTAAGAGAGTATGCCTCCGGCCAGCACGTTGGCCACGTAAGGACGCGGCTCATCGAACTCGTTTTCGCCCCATTGGTATCCGCCGAAGAGGTAGATGTCCCACATCTTTCCCTGATGCCGAAAGGAAATCTCTCCGCCCCAGACGTGCTCGTCACCGCCCTGCTGATAGCTCCAGCCTCCGACTCCACCGGGCGTGCGGCGCCCGAGGACGTCCCTCAGCCACATGCGGTAAAGGCTCAAGCTGATGCGCTGCCGGGGCGTGGGTTTGTAGATGAAGACCGTTTCCACGGAATCGAGCTTCTCGGGTTTGAGATCCGGATTTCCGCTTACCAGGGGAAAGTGGTCGTCGTAGAGGGCGTCGAGGTCCGGCACGCGGAATCCGTGGCCGTAGATGAGCTTGGTGACGAAACGCGGGGAGAAGCGGTGGATCCAGACCACGCGCGGGCTAAACTCCCCGGAAAACCCGTTGTACTTGTCGTAGCGCAGGCCCAGGTTGATCTCGTCCTTCTCCGAAAGGGACCACTCGTCCTGGAAATAGACCGCCCACATCCTCTCCGTGACCTGCGGCCAGGGATCGTGCTGTCTTTCTATTTCCGGAAGGGG
>JAADCO010000150.1 GCA_013154385.1 Thermodesulfobacteriota bacterium | reverse complement strand
CCCTCCCGGGACCTCTTCTGGGAGATATACCACGCCCTCATCCAGAGTGGTCTCGACTTCGAGGTGGGACGAGCGGTCTCCACCGACGCCCTCTACCGAGAGACGGAAGAGTTCGTCCAGACCTTCTCTCCCCGGGCCCAAGTGGTGGACATGGAGACCGCTTCGGCCTTCAGCGTGGCGGGTTTCCGCCAGAGGAAGCTTGCCTCCCTCCTCTTCATCTCGGATCGCGTCTTTCCTGAACGAGAAACCGCGGGAAAGAAAGAGTTTTTACGCATGAGAGAGGCGGTTTTACCGTTGTTCAGGTATTTTTGGTCTCCCATTTAGATTCGGGCTTGTCAAAGAGAAGGCGGCGGTTTAGTTTGGGGGCTCAAAATAAAATCTTTCCAGGAGAAGAAATGTTTGGCCTCGGGCTTCCAGAACTTTTGGTCATCCTCCTCATTGTGGTGGTCATCTTTGGGGCCGGCAAACTCCCCCAGATAGGCGAAGGTCTGGGCAAGGGGATCAAAAACTTCCGCAAAGCCGTCAAAGAAGAAGAGGATTCCACGGCAGAGGAGGACAAAAAGTAGATGTTCAAAAATCCGGTCATCAGGTTCCTGAGCTCCATCAAGTTGGCCATTTTCCTGCTTCTTATCCTCGCCGCGACTTCCATCATCGGGACCGTCCTTCCGCAGGGCCAGCCCCTGGCCTTCTACTTTCAGCGATATGGTCCCACCCTCGGAAAGATCATCCAGATCTTCCATCTGCACGACACCTATCATTCCTGGTGGTACATGGCGCTCCTCGGGCTCTTCAGCCTGAACCTCATTCTTTGTTCCCTAAAACGCCTGCCCTTTTCCCTGGAACTCTACAAGAGGGACCCTCTCGCCGTTGATCCGGAAAAGCTCAAGAGGATGCCGGTTTCCGAGGAAGTGAAGCTCGGAGAGCCCCTCTCTTCCCTCAAGGAAAAGGTCCGCTCCCTCATCAAGAAGAAACTGGGCACCCCGAAGGAAGCCGAATTCGAAGACGGCGTCCTCTTCCTCAAGGACAAGGCGCGCTGGAGCTATTTCTCCGTCTACGTCGTCCACTTCTCCCTTCTCGTCATCATCGTGGGGGCCATCATCGGTGCGGCCTTCGGCTTCCGCGGGGAGGTCACCCTGCTTGAAGGCGAAAAGACGGACCGCGTGCGCGTCTGGGGCAAGAAGCAGCGCTTCGTCCCCTTGGGGTTTGAGATCCGCTGCGACAAGTTCTACATAGACTTCTATCCCAACGGGATGCCCAAGGAATATCGCTCCGACGTGACCATCATTGATGAGGGCCGGGAGGTCCTCAAGGGCTCCATCCGGGTCAACCATCCCCTCTCCTACCGCGGGATCACCTTCTATCAGGCCACCTACAACACCTTTGCCCAGGTAAAGATCAGGCTCCTCAAGGGCCCGAAGGAAAAGACCTTGGTCATCAAGCCCTTCAGCCAGGCGCGCTGGGAGGAGGAAGACATCCGCGTGGGGCTTCTCGACTTCCAGCAGGCCCACGGGTTGCCTGCGGCGCGCATCTGGTTCCAGGTTGACGACCAACCGCCCACGGCCTTCTGGGTGCTTGAGCGTCATCCCCGCCGCATAGAGATCAAGGGCCAGGAACCGGTGTTGATCAGTCTTGAGGAGGCCTTTCCCATCTACGCCACGGGGCTCCAGGTGAAGAAGGACCCCGGGGTCTGGATCGTCTGGATAGGGTTCATCCTCCTCATCGGCGGGATCTTTGCCGCTTTCTTCTTCTCCCATCAGCGCTACTGGATCGCCCTTCTGCCGGAAAAGGACGGCACGCGGGTCATCCTTGCGGGCTTCTCCCCCAAGAACCGCCACGCGGTGGAAAAGACCATCAAGGAGCTCGCCGAGGAGATCAAAAGGCTTTAGTGACTGGCCTTTTCGATGAGCCTTTCGACGAGCCTTTCCGCGCAGAAGACGAGGGACTCTAGATCCAGATAGCGGATGGCCGCCCGATCGAAGAGGACCTTGGCCTCCGCCGGAAGACCGTCTTCCGGGTCTCCCTCGAAGAAGTTGATCTGGAGGGGGACTCTGGGGAGGACGAAGACGATCACCGAAAGATCCGCCGGAGAGAGCGCGGGGACCTCGGTTCTAAATCCATCGAGGGCCTGCTTCAGGGCGGGCAGTCGGCCGGTGAAGGCTTCGGCGAGCTTCTCTTCGGCGTAGCGCCTCAGGGTGGCCACCTTGGAAACCGAGTGGGGAAAGGCCTCAAGCCCCACGAACTCACCGGAAAGAGGGGCGTTTCCGGCAAAGGAGAGATAGTTGTAGAGGAGTATCTGGTCCCTGGGATCGAGTTCGAGGCCGTCCTCACCCGCGGCTCCCTCGGGTTTCAGCCTCACCCACAGATCGAGATAGGGTATCCGGAGCTCCCGCGGGCCCAGCATCTCCAGCCCGAGCCGGGGCGCTATTTCCTGCCAGTCCGTCTGGAGGGCCTTTTTCTTTACCTCCTCAAGCACCTTCCAGGCGAAATCCTCCTCCGGAAGCTTTTTCTCCGGCGCGATCTGGGGGAGAAGACCGGGATCGAGCTCCGGGCAACGTTTAGGATCCGCAGCCCCGCTGGCCAGGGCAAAGGCGAAAGCCAGGCACGAGGCGTAACCGCACTTTTGGCAATTGGTCTTGGGGAGGAACTTGAGTATTTCCAGCGGGCCCGGCATCAGTCCCCCATTACCTGCAGGATGACCCTCCTCCTGCGGGACCGGTTGTCGAAGTCGAGGAGCACCACCTGTTGCCAGGTGCCGAGGAGGAGCCGGCCTTCGGCCACCGGGATCACCAGGCTGGGCTTCAGAAAGGCGGCCCTTACGTGCGAAAAGCCGTTTCCGTCTCCCCAGGCGCGGTCGTGCGCGTAAGGGATGTTCTGGGGCGCCAGGCGTTCGAGGGCCTGACACAGGTCCTCGAGGACCCCGGGCTCGAACTCGATGGTGGTCACCGCCGCGGTGGAACCGGGAACGTGGACCAGGGCCTGGCCGTGCTGTAGCCCGGTTTCTCTGACAAAGGAGGCCACCGCCGCCGTCAGGTCGTGAACGTCGCAAAACCCCTTGGTGTCGATGAAGATCTCTTTGGTGTGGATCATCTTCTGACCTCCTGGAGGATGCGTGACCAGGTGCGTCTGGTCTCCTCGTAGAAATCGTTTCCCGCCAGGTCGTTGATGACCACCGCGGGAAAGTCCTCTACTTCGAGTCTCAAGAGGGCCTCCGGACCGAGCTCCGGGAAGGCGATCACCTCCGAGGACTTGATGCGGCGCGAAAGATAGGCCCCGGCCCCGCCAAAGGTGGCGAAGTAGACGGCCTCGTGCTCAAGCATGGCCCGGCGCACTTCGGGAGACCTCTGCCCCTTTCCCATGGTGGCGCAAAGCCCCTCGGCCAGCAACCGCGGGGTGTAGCGATCCATGCGGTAGGAGGTCGTCGGACCGGCTGAACCAATGGGCCTTCCCGGAGGAGCAGGCGTAGGGCCCACGTAGTAGATGCACTGACCCTTCAGATCCACCGGAAGCTCCTCACCCTTTTCCAGGGCCTCGAGGAGGAGACGGTGGGTCTGGTCACGGGCGGCCAGAAGCGAACCGGAAAGGGACACGAGCTCACCGGCGGTGAGGCTTCGGAGGACCTCTTTGGAAGTCAGGGGAAAAACCAAGCGCTTCATCTTCGCTCCGTCGTCTTCGTTCTTCAAAAGCCTGCTTGACAGGGGCTTCACTTCGTCTCCAAAAGTTGTTAATACCCTTTGGTCCTGACAAAGCCAAGAAGCTGCTTAACGTAAAGCTTAAACTTTTAGGAACGACAGGAGAAGAGATGTCCAAAGGTTTTCGGATTGCCATTGTCGGTCGGCCAAACGTGGGGAAATCAACCCTTTTCAATACCCTTTCGCGCACGAGAAAGTCGGTGGTGGAAAAGTCTCCCGGAGTCACCCGGGATCGGCAGTATGCGGTGGCCGAGATCGCCGGAAAACCGGTGACCCTCATCGACACCGGCGGGCTCCTGCCGGGGGATGAGGATCTCTTTGCCCGCGCCATCTTCGACCAGGCCAAAACGGCCCTCGACGAGGCGGATCTGATCCTCTTCGTCACCGATGGTCAGAGCGGGCTCAATCCGGTGGACGAGGAGCTCGCCGCCTTCTTACGTGAGACGGGAAAGCCCGTGATCCTCGTGGTCAACAAGATTGACGGCGAAAAGCTCGAATCCGTCATCCCCGAATTTTACAGACTGGGGTTCGACAAGGTCGTCGGCATCTCGGCCAAGAACAAGAGGAACCTCGAAGAGCTACACGAGGCCATTGCTCCCTACTTGCCGGAAGAAACAGAGGCCGAGGAACCTAAGGAAGACGAAGTGGTGCGCGTGGCCATCCTGGGCCGGCCCAACGTGGGGAAGAGCTCCCTGGTCAACCGCCTCCTGGGGGAAGAGAGAATGATCGTCTCGGACGTGCCGGGGACCACGCGCGACAGCGTGGACACCCTGCTCGAGCTCCCGGATGGCCGCCGTTACCTCCTCATAGACACCGCGGGCATCAGGCGGAGGCCCCGGATCAAGGATCGCGTGGAAAAGTTCAGCGTGGGCAAGTCGCTTGAGGCCCTCAAAAACTGTGACGTGGCCCTGGTCGTGCTCACCGCCGAGGAAGGAATCACCGATCAGGACCAGAAGATCCTCTCCCAGGTGGAAAAGAACCACAAGGGTTGCCTCATCCTGATCAACAAGTGGGATCTCCTCGACGGCAAGCGGGAGGAAGGAAACATCCTCCTTGAGAAGGTGAAGTACGGGGCGCGATTCATCCCCTGGGCGCCCATTCTTACGGTTTCCGCCAAGACGGGCCGACGCATCAAGGAAATACTGCCCCTGGTGGACGAAATTTATCGCCAGTATTCCACCCGCGTGCCCACCTGGATCGTCAACAAGGCGCTTGAGGAGATCACACGCGACCACAGCATCTATTCGAAGACGGGCAAGCGCGTGAAGTTTTACTACGGGACGCAGGTGGACGTCCGTCCGCCCACTTTCGTCATCTTCACCAACTTTCCCGAAGACATCCCCAAGAGCTACGAGCGCTATTTGCGCAACCGCTTGCGGGAGGCCCTGGGCTTTGAAAAGAGCCCGGTAAAGATCATCTTCCGTGAGAGACGGTAGCCACCTCCCGAAAGCGGGGGAGAAAGACCATGGGGATGAGCATCAGGGTGATGGCTCCGGAGATGAAAAGGGGCCATTGATAGCCGTATTTCGCCCCTAACGGGCCGAAGATGAGCGAGCCCGTGAAACTGCCCAGCATGATGGAGAGGGTGATGAGGCCGCTGTTCCCGCCGATGCGCTCCAGGCGGAACAGCTTGGCGATCCCCACGTAGGAAAGGACCATGATCGTCCCGTCCCCGAAGCCGTGCAACAGCCGGAAGGCAAGGCTTATCGGGAGGATCTCGATGATCATGCCCATGTGCCCTACCCCGGAGCAAAAGAGCCCCAAAGCCGCCAGGCGAGAGAGGCTGGCCCCCCGTTCCAGGCGGAAACCGTTGATGACCGAGGCGAGACCGACCATGGCAAATTCGGCGGACATATAGAGCCCCATGCCGGTGAGGGAAAGATGGAGGTTCTCCCTCAAAAAGAGTCCGTAGCTCGTAAACTCGGCTCCCCAGTGGAGATAGAAGAGGTAGAGCCAGAAGGCAAAGAGGAGGACCCGCGGTTGAGAGAAGTCGGAAAAGTAGGTCTTGAGGCCGAATTTCACGGGCACCGTCTTGGGGAGGAAGAACCAGTAGAGGGACATCGTGAAGTAGAAGGCCCCCACGAAACGCAGGGTGTAGACAAAGTCGTAACGACCGAGGAGTAGCCCGCCGGCAAGCCCACCCAGGGTAAAACCCAACATGCGCATTCCGTTGAAGATGCCGTAGGTCTTTCCGACCTTTTCCGGAAGCGTTTTGAGGAGCAAGGCATCGAGGCTTACGCGGAAGAGGTTTTGCCCCAGACCGTAGACCAGATAGGCCGCGGCGAAGAGCACGAAACGGGTCACCATGCTCTGGACGAAGAGGGAAGCGCCCATGAGCCACAGCGCCAGCACGATGAGGTTGCGCGCGTAGAAGCGGTCGCTGGCCAGACCGGAGGGAAAGGAGGTCACGATGGAGGTGAGACTGAAGAGCGCGTAGAGGAGACCTATTTCCCGGCCCGAGAACCCGATCTGTTTGAGATAGACGGGCATGAAGAAGGCGGTGGTGGCCAGGGCCATGGCGCCGCACATGGAAAGGGAGGAGAGGATGAACAGGGTGCGCTTGCGGTTTGTGGGAGGCATGTCTCGAAATTTAATCTTCTTCGGGAACCAGGTCTAACCCTTGGCAAAATTTTATGTTGAAGCATACTATGCCCATGCGCCTCGATCTCCATCTTCACACGGACATCTCCCCCTGCGGTGAACAGAGGCCGGAAGAAGCCGTGGCGCGCGCAAGAGAAGTGGGCCTTGATCTCATCTGCATTACCGACCATTTCTCCACCGAGGTCCTCGAGCACCTCAGCCCTGGTCCCCAGGAAAACGGCTTGATGGTCCTCGTGGGCATGGAATATTCCACCCCTGACGGAGACTTCCTCCTTTTCGCCCCGGGGAAGGTGCCTTGGTTTCCCCGCGGGCTCTCCAGTCGCGAGGTGCTCGAAGAGATAAGGCGCCTCGGAGGGCTTTCGATTTGGGCCCATCCCTATCGCTGGGGACGAGAACCCGACGAGGAACTCCTTGAAGATGGCCTGGTGGACGCCATCGAGGTGCTCAACGGAAGGACCTCCCTCCTGGCCAACGCTCAGGCTCGAGAACTCGCCTACGCCTTCGACCTTCCGGGAGTGGCTGGAAGCGACGCCCACTCGGTGGAAGAGATCGGGATCGTCTTCAACGAGACCGACCGCCTCATCCGCACCGTGGAAGACCTTATCGCCGCCGTAAAGGATGGGTCGGTCAAACCGCGATTATCCGAGCAGCTCTCCCGCCTTTACGAGATGCAGTTGGGAATGAAGTACGAACCTTTTTGAGGCAGGTTTTGGCTGAAGCCCTTTTCCGTCGATTTTTGGTCTAAGTGCACCTGATTGGCGAATTCTCGTCTGAGGCGCGGGAAGATCGAGGCTTCTTGCCCGGAAGGGTGAATCATAGTAAAAAGCTTAGATATCAAAGGTTTCAGCTCCTGGCCCGGGTGGCGGAACTGGTAGACGCAGGGGACTTAAAATCCCCTGGGGTTACGCCCCGTGCCGGTTCGAGTCCGGCCCCGGGCACCA
>JAADCO010000049.1 GCA_013154385.1 Thermodesulfobacteriota bacterium | reverse complement strand
CCTCGAAGCAGGGGTTCTGGGGATAGGCGCGGGGCTTGATGTAGCCGTCCTTTACGAGCTGGCACACCAGCGGCGCGTCGCCGTGATAGCGTAGTCCGCCGGCATGGATGGCCGGGGGCTCGAAGGAATGCCCCAGGGTGTGCATGAGAAGCAGCGGGGTCAACCCGGCGGTGTCCCCGAAGTCGTAGGTGTAGAGCCCCTTGGTGAGGGTGGGACAGCTCGTCGGCTCCACGGCGATGACCTCGGCCTCGGACTTCCCCTCCAGGATGTCGCCCAGGAAGGGAAAGGCAAAGCCGGCGAAGTTGCTGCCCCCGCCCACGCAACCGATGAGCACGTCCGGCTTCTCGCCCAAAAGATCGAGCTGTTTCTGGGCTTCGAGGCCGATGACGGTCTGGTGCAGGAGGACGTGGTTGAGCACGCTTCCCAGCGAGTAGTTGGTGTCCTCGTGGGTGGCGGCGTCCTCCACGGCCTCGGAGATGGCGATCCCCAGGCTACCGGTAGAGTTCGGATTCTCCTCAAGTATCTTGCGCCCCGCCCGCGTCCGGTTGGTGGGTGAGGGATAGACTTCGGCGCCCCAGATGTGCATGAGGCTCTTGCGAAAGGGTTTCTGCTCAAAGGAGACCTTGACCATGTAGACGGTGCACTCGAGTCCGAAGAGCTTGCAGGCAAAGGAAAGGGCGCTACCCCACTGCCCGGCCCCGGTCTCCGTGGCCAGGCGCCTGATACCGGCCTCCTTGTTGTAGTAAGCCTGGGCCACGGCGGTGTTCGGCTTGTGGCTGCCCGGAGGGCTTACGCTTTCGTTCTTGTAGTAGATGCGCGCCGGGGTGCCCAGGTGTCTTTCCAGGTTCCTGGCGCGGCAAAGCGGCGTGGGACGCCACAACTTGTAGACTTCGCGCACCGCCGAGGGGATCTCGATCCACGGCTCCGGGCTCATCTCCTGCTCGATGAGGGCGCGGGGGAAGATGACCTCCAGTTCCTCGGGTTTCACCGGTTCCCCGGTCTGCGGGTTGAGCGGCGGAGCCGGAGGCGAAGGGAGTCGGGGAATGATGTTGAACCAAGCCTCCGGGAGATCCTTTTCCGAAAGAAGAACCTTGATCTCGTCCATTTCTCTCTCCTAAAACACGTAGCCTAGTTTGAACCAAACATTATAGCCTTCGGTGACCTCTTTGGCCCCAAACTCGAACTGCGAACGCAAAGAAGCGAACCATCTTCCCTGACGATACCAGACACCAGGCCCCATTCCCCACACCAGACCCTGGTTGTCTTCAAGGTCTTCGAGGGCCGCCCTGAGCGCCCCGGAATAGCCGTCGAGATCGAAGTCGTCGTCCTTGACCTGACGATAGTAGAATCCCGAAAGCCCCACCCGGAGATTGGGGCGCAGGGCGTAGGAGACACTCCAGTCGAAGTGGAACTCCTGTCCGGGCGTGCGGTCCACCTTGACTCCCATCGGGGTCAGGTAGTCATCCTGTTCCGTGTTGAAGTCGTACATGAGCTTGATGGAGGCGGCCAGTTGCGGCGTGAACATGTAGGTCACGGCGAGCACCGGCTCGATGGTCCAGAAGTTGCGCCCCACGCTGGCCGGGTTGTCCTTCTCCTCGTTGTAGAGCGGGATGTAGATGTCGGCTATGTCGAGCACCACGTGCAACTTTCCCTGCTTCAGATGCCAGGCCAGCAGGAACGGAGAATAGATGAGATAGGGCACGTTTGAATCCGTGTAGTCGTGCCGGTTCTTCGGGCCCACGGGGACCTTGAAGTCGAGATCCGTGCTCACGTAGAGCAGGAAGAAGTGCTGGCCGTAGGTGCCACCCCAGAGGGTCTTCTTCGTGAAGTAGATGAAACGCATGACCTCGGCCCAAACGGTGACCTCATCGAAAATGGGGACCTCGTCGCCATCGGAGTCCTTGAGTTCCGAGGCGTGGTAGAAATAGGCGTAGTTCAGGACGGTAAGACCCGGCGGAGGGGCCACGCCCACCAGGAAACCTTCGGCCCCCAGAGGATAAGCGCGTCCTCCGCCCGCCCAGGCCGCCGAGGAAAAGACCAAGAAGACCAGCGAGACCGCGAGAAAAAATCGCATATTTACCTCCGGGATATCTAAATTGTCCCCCTCTTAGCCAAAGGAGGACCCGGAGGCAAACTTCTTAAGCAGGAGAAAGCGGCCGATCTTCGAGGATGCTTGCTAATTTATAGGGCGAAACCAGACAAATTCGCTTGGCATCGCAACAATCCCGGATGAAGCTGCAGAAAGAGAGGAATTCCTTGAGGAGATTCGTCTTGATCTTGTCTTTGCGAAGGATGATGAGGAGCTGCCGCGTGATCTCGAGCTCCGGGACCCTCAGGACCTTGAGCCAGCCGTTTTCCACCTCCCGGCAGGTGGTGAGGGCCGAGAGACAACCCAAACCCATGCCCGCTTCCACCGCCTTCTTGATGGCCTCGGTGTGCCCGAGCTCCATGAAGATGTCGAGCGAGTCGAAGTACTTGGAGATGGCGTTCTTGAAGATCTCCGCGGTTCCCGAACCCTCTTCCCGCATGATCCAGCGCTCCCCGCGCAGGTCCTCGATGCTCACCTCCCCCTTCTCCGCCAGCGGATGATCCGGCGCGGCGATGATGTGGAGCTTGTCCGTGAGCCACGGCACGGATTCGATCTTCTTGCTGTGCACCAGACCCTCGATGAAACCCACGTCGATGATTCCCTCTTCCACGTACTGCTCTATCTGCCGACTGTTGCCCACGATGAGGTTGATGTAGACCTCGGGATACTGCTGGGTGAAGGCCCCGATGACGTAAGGCATGACGTAGTTGCCGATGGTGGAACTCGCCCCCACCTGGAGGTTTCCCGCGACCACGCCTTCGGTCTCGGAGAGGAGAAGCTCGATGTTGCGTACCTTGGAGACGATCTCCTGCGCGTAGGGCAGGAGGAACCGCCCGCGGTCGTTGAGGATGAGCTTCTTGCCGTGACGATCAAAAAGGGGCCCGTTCAGGATGTTTTCCAACTCGGAGATGGCCATGCTCACCGCCGACTGCGTGAGATGGATCTTCTTGGCCGCCGTGGTGACGTGGCCCGTCTCCGCCACCGCTAAAAAGATTTCCAATTGCCTTAAAGTAATAGCCATAACTGCCCTCCCTACCGCCAATTTTGCGTTAGCAAACCTTGGACCAATGAAACGTCGGCGGATTCTTAAGAAATTTTGAATTTCGTTCAGATCTTTCGGGGAAAAGTGCCACACGAGAGTTGCAGCTCTGCAACTCTTCGGTTGCAGAAAGTTTTGTTGAATCGGCGCGGGCGGGTGTTTAACTTCCCCTTAGACTACTAACCATCGGTGAAAAAGCCATGCCAGAAAAAGAGACCATCGAAAAGAAGGCCGAAGAGAAGAAGAAAAATTTGCCTGCCAAAGCGGAATCCGAGGAACCCATCGAGGAATCCATCAAGGAACTGCCCATCATTCCGAGCGAGATCGTCCTCTTTCCGCACATGGTCACGCCCCTCATGATCCACGAGCCGGGGCTCCTCCAGCTACTTGACGACGTGCTCTCCGGCGACCGCATGGTGGCCGTGGTGGCGGTCAAGGAACCCAAGAGCGAGAGCAAGGAGCTCTACCGGATAGGCACGGCGGCGGTGATCCTCAAGGCCACGCGTCTCGAGCCGGACCAGGTGCGCGTCATGGTGCAGGGGCTTTCGCGCATCGAGATCAAGGAGATAGTGGACAAGGGGCCCTATCTCGTGGCCCGGGTGCGCGTGCTCGAAGACTACGTGACCCACGACGTGGAAATAGAGGCCCTCGCCTCAAACATCCGCATCCTCTTCAACAAGGTCCTCGAACTCTCTCCGCAGCTTCCCGGAGAGCTGAAGACCCTTGTGCTCAACATCGACGAACCCGGGGCGCTGGCGGACCTCGTCATCAGTCATCTCAACGTGCCCCACGAGGAAAAACAGAAGATCCTCGAGACCCTCGACCTCAAGGAAAGGCTCCAGAAGATCCACCAGGCCCTCACCCGGCAGGTGGAGATACTCGAGCTGGGGCAGAAGATCCAGGCCGAGGTGCGCGGCCGCATGGAAAAGGCCCAGCGCGAGTATTTCCTGCGCGAACAACTCAAGGTCATCCGCAAGGAGCTGGGAGAAGCCGAGGGGATCGAGGCCGAGATAGAAGAGCTGCGGGAAAAGCTCGCCAAGAAGAAGCTTCCCGACTACGTGCGCGAGGAGGCGGAGAAGGAACTGCGGAAACTGGCCCGCGTCCATCCCTCCTCCGCGGAATACACCGTCATCCGGAACTATCTCGACTGGATCCTGGAACTGCCCTGGTGCGAGAGCACCGAGGATCATCTCGACCTCAAGCGGGCCCGCGAGATCCTCGACCGCGACCACTACGACCTGCAGAAGGTCAAGAAGCGCATCCTCGAATACCTGGCGGTGCGCAAACTGAAGCCCGACATGAAGGGCCCCATCCTCTGTTTCGTGGGGCCGCCGGGCGTGGGCAAGACCTCTCTCGGGCGCTCCATCGCCAAGGCCCTGGGGCGCAAGTTTCTGCGCATCTCTCTCGGCGGCGTGCGCGACGAGGCCGAGATACGCGGCCATCGGCGCACCTACGTGGGGGCCATGCCCGGCCGCATCATCCAGGGGTTGAGGCGCGTGGGGGTGAACAACCCCGTCTTCATGCTCGACGAAATAGACAAGCTGGGCACGGACTTCCGCGGGGATCCGGCTTCCGCCCTGCTCGAAGTCCTCGACCCCGAGCAGAACCAGAACTTCTCGGACCACTATCTGGAGATCCCCTTCGATCTCTCGAAGATTATCTTCATCGCCACGGCCAACATGCTCGACACCATTCCCGCCCCGCTCCTCGACCGCATGGAGGTTATCGAGATCCCGGGCTACACGGAAGAGGACAAGCTGCGGATCGCCAAGTACTATCTGGTGCCCCGCCAGCTCGAGGCCCACGGGCTCACCAAGCAACAGCTCAAGTTCACCGACCGGGCCCTGATGCAGATCATCCGCTACTACACGCGGGAAGCCGGGGTCCGGAACCTGGAGCGTGAGATCGGGGCCGTGTGCCGGGCGGTGGCCATGGAATTCGCCGAGGGGCGCACGGAACCGGTCAAGGTGCGGATGAGGGACGTGGAAAAGTTCCTCGGGCCGCCCAAGTATCTGCCCGAAGTGGCCGAGCGCGTGAAGGTCCCCGGAGTGGCCATCGGACTGGCCTGGACGCCGGTGGGAGGAGAGCTCCTCTTCATCGAGGCCACCAAGATGAAGGGCTCCGGACGCCTCATCCTCACGGGCAAGCTCGGAGAGGTGATGCGGGAGAGCGCCGAGGCCGCGCTTTCCTTCCTGCGCTCCCGGAGCAAGGACCTGGGGATAGACGAGGACATCTTCCAGAAGGTGGACATCCACGTCCACGTGCCGGCGGGAGCCGTGCCCAAGGACGGCCCGAGCGCCGGGATCACCATCCTGGCCGCGCTGGTGAGCCTCTTCACGGAGCGCACGGTGCGCCACGACGTGGCTATGACCGGAGAGATCACCCTGCGCGGGCTGGTGCTCCCCGTGGGAGGCATCAAGGAAAAGGTCCTGGCCGCCAAACGGGCGGGAATCAAGGAGGTCATCATCCCCAAACTCAACGAAAAGGACCTGGTGGACGTCCCGAAGGAGGCGCGGGAAAAACTCACCTTCCATCCGGTCTCCCGGGTGGAAGAGGCCCTGCCCATCGTCTTCGGGGTCAAGAAAATCAAGGATCTCAAGGGGGCGAAGAAATGAAGGCCACTTGGTCGGGATTCATCAGGATCGGGCTGGTCACCATACCCGTAAAGCTCTATCCCGCGGTGGTGAAGAGGGCCATTTCCTTTCATCTCATCCACAAGGATTGCGGCAGCCGCATCAAGTACCTCAAGTACTGCCCGCGCTGCGACAAGGTGCTTTCCGACGACGACATCGTGCGCGCCTACTTCCTGGACAAGGAACACTACGTGGTCATCACCGACGAGGAGCTGGCCAAGCTGAAGCTCGCCTCAAGCGACACCATCGAGGTCAAGAGCTTCGTGAACGAGAAGGAGGTGGCCCCGATCTATTTCGCCGACGCCCACTATCTCCTTCCCGACGGGGAGGGTGCCGAAGAGGCCTTTGCGGTGTTCTACAAGGCCATGGAGGAGACCGGGCGCGCCGCCCTGGGCGAGGCCGTCATCCGTCAGCGGCAGTATCCCTTCCTCATCAAGCCCTACGAGGGAAAGTTCCTCGCCTCCACCCTCCACTTCTATCGGGACGTGATCCGGGCCGAAGATCTCCGCGTGGACGTGGAAGCCAAGGCCGACCCGCGCTATCTGGAAATGGCCAAGATGCTCATCGAATCCCTGAGCGAACCCTTCCAACCGGAGAAACTGGTTGACCACTACGCCGAGGCCCTGATGAAACTCATCGAGGCCAAGGCCCGCGGGGAGAAGTTCGAACCCAAGGCCGAGGAAGAAAAGGCCAAGGTGGTCAACCTCATGGAGGCCCTGGAAGCGAGCATTAAGGCGGCCAAAAAAGAGGCGGCCTGATGCTGCCCCGCTTCATCAAGCCCATGCTGGCCAAGCTCTCGCCCCCTTTCGACTCCCCGCGCTTCCTCTACGAGATCAAGTGGGACGGGACGCGCTGCCTCTTCTTCATCGAGAACCAGAAAATTCGCCTGCAAAACCGACGCCTGCGGGACATCACCTATCGCTATCCGGAGTTCTGGGATCTGCCCAAGCAGATCTCCCGGGACGGGATCGTGCTCGACGGGGAGATCGTCGTCCTCCGCGAGGGCCGACCGGTGTTCCGTCTCCTCCAGGAGCGGGAGCACGTGGTGAGTCCGGTGAAGATCGAGGCCCTCGCCAAGAGGCTTCCGGCCACCTACATGGTCTTCGATCTCCTCTATCTGGACGGGGAGTCCATCATGGATCGGCCCCTGCGGGAAAGACGCGAGCTCCTGGCCGAGATCATCCCGGAGAGCCCCTACGTGGTGGAGTCGCGCTACATCCTCGAGAAGGGCACCACCTTCTTCGAGCACGTGATCGCCCAGGGGTTTGAGGGCGTGATGGCCAAGGAGATCGAAAGCCCCTATCTGCCGGGCAAGCGGGTGGACTTCTGGCTCAAGTTCAAGCCGCGCCAGAAGAGGAAGTGCCTGGTGGTGGGCTATCTCCTGCGTCCGGACGGGACCCTGAAGAGCCTTTTGGTGGCCGAACCCACGGAGGAGGGCCTGGTCTTCCGCGGAAGGGTGGCCAGCGGGCTAAACACCAAGCTCTCCGATGAGCTCCTCTCCATCCTGCCGAAGCTCGAA
>JAADCO010000073.1 GCA_013154385.1 Thermodesulfobacteriota bacterium | reverse complement strand
TGAGAATAACCCACGTTGAGAACCAGCGTGTTGCCCTTCAACTCCGCCCGATAACCCAGGCCAACGATGTCGAGGGACCGCGTGAACCCCTGGGTCACCCCCACGACCAGGTTGTTGATCAAAGCCCGCGCCAACCCGTGAAAGGCCTTCACCTTCTTGGCCAGACGCTTCTGCGTCTGGGCCGGGAGGACACGAATCTCGTTTTCCTCCACCTTGACCTCCACCAAGGGCGGAATCGCCTTCTCGAGCTTGCCCTTGGGGCCCTGCACCGCAATGATGCCGTCTCTTATCTCCACCTTGACCCCTTGAGGAATGGGGACCGGTCTTCTACCAATTCGCGAAAGCATACTCCCTCACCTCGCTACCAGACTTCACAAATCACTTCTCCGCCGATACCCCGCCGACGGGCTTCGTGGTCCGTCATGATGCCTTGGGAGGTCGAAATGATGGCTATACCGTAACCTCCCATTACCTTGGGCAACTCGTCCTTCTTTACGTAAACCCGCCGACCGGGTTTGGATACCTTGCGCATACCCGCTATCACCGGACGCTTGTTCTCGTCGTAGCGAAGGACTATCTCGATCTTGCCCTGAGGGCCCTCCTGAATGAAACGGTAGTCGTCAATGTAGCCCTCTTCCTTGAGGATCTTGGCGATGGCCAGCTTCATCTTGGAAGCCGGGATCTCTACCGTCTTGTGGCGCACCAAAGAAGCGTTCCTAATGCGGGCCAACATATCCGCAATGGGATCAGTCATCATAACGCAACACCCCTTACCAACTGGCTTTTCTTACTCCGGGGATCTTGCCCTCGGAGGCAAGTTTCCGGAAACAGATACGACAGAGACCAAAACGTCGCAGGAAAGCCCGCGGCCGCCCACAGATGGAACATCTGTTGCGCTTGCGCACCTTGAACTTGGGTTCCTTCAACGCCTTCACAATCTGCGCTTTGCGAGGCATAACTATCTCCTTTTAAAAGGCATTCCCAGAAGCTTTAGCAGCTCATAGGCTTCTTCGTCTGTCTTGGCCGAGGTGACGAAGGTGATGTTCATCCCCTTGATCTTGTCCACTTTGTTGGGATCAACCTCGGGAAAGATCGTATGGTCAGAAATACCCATGGTGTAATTGCCACGACCGTCAAAGCCCTTTCTCGGCACCCCGCGGAAGTCCCTCACGCGGGGAAGGGCCACGTTCACCAGCCGGGTGAAAAAGTCATACATCCGCTGCTTTCTAAGCGTGGCCATTACCCCGATGGGCATCCCCTCACGCAACTTGAAGGCCGCAATGGACTTCCGCGCCCGGCGCACACTGGGACGCTGGCCGGCAATCATCGCCAGCTCCTCTACCGCCTGATCAATGATCTTGGGATTCTGAACCGCTTCCCCCAACCCCATGTTGAGGACGATCTTCTCCAGTCGCGGCACTTCCAGACGGTTCTTGTACCCGAACTTCTCCATCAACTTGGGCATTACTTCCTCTTCGTAGTATTGTTTGAGCCAGGCCATGGCCATCCTACTCCTTCGCCTCGATTATCTCTCCGCATTTTTTGCACACGCGCACCTTGGTCCCGTCTTCCAGGATCTTGCGACCGATCTTCACCCCACGCATACACTTGGGACACACCACCATCACGTTGGAAATGTGAACCGGGGCCGGCTTTTCCACGATGCCGCCCTCGGCGTAGGGCGTAGGCCGCATATGACGCTTGACGATGTTCACTCCTTCCACCACAACCCGCTGCCGCCGCGGAAACACCTGCAACACACGACCGATCTTGCCCTTGTCCTTGCCGGCGATGACGACCACCTGGTCGTTCTTCCGGACGTGCAACTTGACCTGATGCGGCTTTACTCCCCTTCTAGCCTTGCTCCTAAAAAGTGGCATAGCTCTCCCCTCACAGGACTTCTGGCGCCAAAGAGATGATCTTCATGAAATTTTTGGCCCTCAATTCCCTGCCCACCGGACCGAAGATACGGGTCCCGATGGGCTCACCCCACTGATTGATGAGCACCGCGGCGTTCTCGTCGAACTTGATCAGGGTGCCATCGGAACGGGGTTGCTCCTTCTTCGTCCTCACCACCACCGCGCGAACGACATCTCCCGCCTGCACCTTGGAATTGGGCAACGCCTCTTTCACGGAGGCAATGATTACGTCCCCTATACGGGCGTAACGACGACCGGAACCACCCAACACACGAATACACATGATCTTCTTGGCTCCGGAATTGTCAGCTACGTTGAGATAAGTCTGTTGCTGAATCATCGTCTCTCACCACCTTATCCTTGCGCTTCTTGCGACTTATCCTCCGTCTTTTCAAGGACTTTGGCCCGTTCGAGGATATGACGCACCCGCCAACGCTTGTGCTTGGAAAGGGGGCGCGTCTCCTCGATGAGGACTTTGTCCCCCACACGGCAAGCATTCTCTTCGTCGTGGGCCATAAACTTTTTCCGCCGCCGGATATATTTCTTGTAGAGCGGATGCTCAACCAACCGCTCCACCATGACCACTACGGTCTTGTCCATCTTGTCGCTCACGACTACACCGACAAACTGTTTCTGGTTGGCCTTGCTTTCCTTCATGTCGCCACCCTTTTAGAAATTAGCGCAATCCCAACTCTTTTTCCCGGATGACCGTGAGCACCCGGGCGATATCGCGCTTTACCTCGCGGATACGCATGGGATTTTCCAACTGATGAATAGATTTCTGGAACCGCAGATTAAAGAGCTCCTCCCGCAACTCGCGCAACTTCTCCTGGAGCTCCACCGTGGACAAGCGGCGCAATTCCTCAGCCTTCATAGACGATCCTCCCGCGAGACAATCTTGCATTTGAAAGGAAGTTTGGCCGCCGCCAACCTCAGGGCCTCGCGGGCCACTTCCTCGGGCACGCCCTCGATCTCGTAGATGATGCGACCGGGCTTGATCACCGCCACCCAGCCTTCCACGTTACCCTTTCCCTTACCCATACGGGTTTCCGCAGGCTTCTTGGTAATGGGTTTGTCCGGAAAGACCCGGATCCAGACCTTGGCCCCCTTCTTGGCGCAGCGCACGATAGCCACACGCCCGGCCTCGATCTGCTGGGACGTGAGCCAGGCGTGCTCGAGGGCCCGCAGACCAAACTCACCAAAGGTGACGGCGTTCCCGCGCCAGGCCTTGCCTCGGTTGCGGCCTTTCTGCTGTTTGCGATATTTGACCTTTCGTGGTTGAAGAAGCATCTCTCATTCCTCCCTAAAGGCTTACCGGGGGCATCTCGCCCTTTTCAGGCAAGACCTCTCCCTTGAAGATCCACACCTTGACGCCGATCACTCCGTACTTGGTGATGGCTTCCGAAAAGCCGTAGTCAATGTCCGCCCGCAGGGTGTGCAGAGGCACCCGCCCCTCACGATACCACTCCCTGCGCGCGATCTCCGCCCCACCGAGCCGTCCGGCGCACTGGACCCTGATCCCCTGCGCCCCAAAGCGCATGGCCAACGCTACCGCGCGCTTCATCGCCCGCCGGAAAGAGACCCGGCGCTCGAGCTGGGTGGCAATATTTTCCGCCACCAACTGGGCGTCAAGTTCCGGACGACGAACTTCGATGATATCAATATGGATCTCTTTGCCGCCGGTCAGCTCTTCCAGAGCCTTCTTCAGGGCCTCGATCTCGGCCCCCTTCTTTCCGATGACGATTCCCGGTCGCGCCGTGTGGATGATGATCCGAACCTTGTTCGCCGCCCGCTCGATCTCTATCTTGGCGATCCCCGCATGCTTTAGACGCTCTTTGATGTAGCGGCGGATCTTGTAATCCTCGTGCACCAACTTGGGAAAATCGTTTTTGGCAAACCACCGGGAATCCCAAGTCCGCGTAATTCCGATCCTAAGCCCGATGGGGTTTACTTTCTGACCCAATGTTCACCCTCCTGCTTAAGGCTTCTCTTCAACCACGATGGTAATGTGGCTCGTACGTTTGAGGATACGGCTCGCCCTTCCGAAGGCCCGGGGCCAGATCCGCTTGAGCCGCGGCCCCTCGTCCACGTAGGCCTTCTTCACGTAGAGCCGATCCGGATCCAGTTGATAGTTGTGCTCCGCGTTGGCGATAGCGGATTCCAGCACCTTCTTCACCAACCGCGCACCCTTCTTGGGCGTAAAGTTCAGGATGTTCAAGGCTTCAGAAACCGGCTTCCCCCTGATGAGATCCACCACCAATCGCGCCTTATAGGGGGAGATGCGCACATATCTGGCCACCGCTCGCGCTTCCATGACTCAACTCCTATTTCTTCTTTCCTTTGACCTTGCCTTTGTCTCCGGCATGCCCCCGATAGGTACGCGTGGGGGCGAACTCTCCCAGTTTGTGGCCCACCATGTTCTCCGTCACGTACACCGGAATGAACTTCTGCCCGTTGTGCACCGCAAAGGTGAGACCCACAAACTCGGGCAAGATCATCGAACGGCGACTCCAAGTCTTGATGACCTTCTTGTCACCCGTTTCTACCGCTTTGCGAACTTTTTTGAGCAAGTGTTCGTCTACAAAAGGCCCTTTCTTCTTAGACCTCGGCATAATCTACACCCCTTAACCTTCCTTGCGTCTTCTCACGATGAATTTGTCAGAGGGCTTCTTCCCGCGGGTCTTGAGGCCCTTGGCCAGCTGACCCCAGGGAGAACAAGGATGACGCCCTCCGTGGGTTCGCCCTTCACCACCACCCATGGGGTGATCCACCGGGTTCATGGCCACACCGCGCACGTGAGGCCGCCGCCCCAACCAGCGGGAACGACCGGCCTTGCCGATGGTCACGTTCTCGTGATCAATGTTGCCCACCTGTCCGATGGTGGCGCGGCAATTCTCGTGCACCATGCGAATCTCGCCGGAAGGAAGCCTCAGATGCACGTAGCCTCCTTCCTTGGCCATCACCTGCGCAAAGGCCCCTGCGGCCCGCGCCATCTGCCCGCCCTTGCCCGGGCGGAGCTCGATGTTGTGCACGATGGTGCCGAGCGGAATGTTCTTGAGCGGCATACAGTTGCCCACCTTCACCTCGACCTCTTCACCGGACATGATCTCGTCTCCCACTTTCAGGCCGAGGGGAGCCAGGATGTATCTCTTCTCGCCGTCCGCATAGTGAAGAAGGGCAATGTTGGCCGAACGATTCGGGTCGTACTCGATGGCCGCCACCTTGGCCGGGATGTTGTCCTTGTTGCGCTTGAAATCGATGATGCGATAGAGGCGCTTGTGTCCTCCGCCGCGAAAACGCACGGTGACCCGGCCGTAGGTGTTGCGGCCACCGGTCTTCGGCAAAGGTTCCAAAAGGGACTTCTCCGGCTCCTTGTCCGGAGTGACGTCCGGATCAATGACGAAAGTCATGAACCGACGGCCAGGAGAAGTTGGTTTACACTTTTTGATCGGCATCGCTCAAACCCCTTAGACCGTTTCGAAGAATTCGATGGTTTCACCCGGTGCCAGACGGACGATGGCCTTCTTGCGCACCGGACGACGCCCTTCAAAACGATAAATCCTCTTCGGTTTGCCCTTGACCCTGATGGTCTGGACCTTTTCCACCTTGACGTTAAAGAGCTCTTCAATGGCCTTCTTGATCTCTATCTTGTTGGCTTCCGGATGGACCCAAAAGGTCACCTGATTGTTCTTTTCCTTCAAGTACATGGACTTTTCCGTAATTACCGGTTGCAAAATGATCGTTCTAGGGTCCTTCATTTTGAAAGCCTCTCTTCAATTTTTGGCAGAGCCTCTCGTTTGACGATGAGGTACTCGTAATCAAGGATATCGTAAACGTTGAGACCCTCCACCGCGAGGACCTTCACCGTGGGGAGATTCCTGGCGCTCTTCTCCAGGACCTCGTCCCGCTCGGGAACCACGATCAAAGCGTCCTCCGCGCCCAGGTTCTTCAGAAACTCAACGAGCTTCTTGGTCTTGATCTCGGAGAGACCAAAATCGTCCACCACCAGCACCTTCCCTTCCTGAGCCCGCGAAGAAAGGGCCATCTTGAGGGCCAAACGGCGCTGCTTCTTGTTGAGCTTAAACTCGTAATCCCGAGGCTTGGGGCCAAAGACCACTCCACCGCCGACCCAGTGAGGAGCCCTGATGCTCCCCTGGCGGGCCCGACCGGTGCCCTTCTGGCGCCAGGGCTTGCGGCCTCCCCCGCGCACCTCACCGCGGGTCTTGGTGCAAGCCGTGCCTGCACGCCAGCGCGCCATCTGCCAACGGACCACCTCGTGGAGTAGCCCCACCTTGACCGGAACGTTGAAAATAGTCTCTGGAAGATCCACTTCCCCAACCCTCTCGTTTTTATGGTTTACCACCGCCACCGTGGCCATCTTCTCACTCCCGCTACTTATTGAAATAGACGTAGACGTAGCTGTTTACCGAACCCGGAACCGCCCCCTTCACCAGAAGGAGGTTCTTCTCCGGCTTGAGGTCCACGATGGTCAGGTTCCTTACGGTTACCATCTCGTTTCCGTAATGACCGGGCATCCTCTTGCCCTTGATCACCCGACCCGGGAAAGTACTCGCTCCGCTGGAGCCCGGTTTACGATGCACCTGCTTGGCACCGTGGCTCATGGGCTGCCGCTGGAAACCCCAGCGCTTGATGGCCCCCGTAAAACCGCGCCCCTTGCTCTTGCCGCGCACCTTCACCTTCTGCCCGGGCTCAAGAGAAAGGTTCTCCAGCGTGATCACCTGGCCCGGAGAAAAGGCCTCCGGATCCTCCACCTTGAACTCGCGCATCACGTAGAAGCCGTGGTCAAGCCCGGCCTTGGCGAAATGGCCCCGCATGGGCTTGGTGAGCTTGGAGAACTTCTTGGGCTTAAAACCCAGCTGCACAGCGTTGTAACCGTCTCGCTCCACGGTCTTCACCTGGACTACGGTGCAAGGGCCCACCTCAAGCACCGTCACCGGGACCACTTCCCCATCCTGGGTAAAGATGCGTGTCATCCCCAATTTCTTACCGATCAGTCCTTCCACCATGGCCATCCCTCTTCACCTCTTAGAGCTTAATTTCCACTTCTACACCCGCCGGAAGCTCTAACTGCATGAGCGCATCGATGGTTTGCTGCGTGGGCTCCAGAATATCGAGTAAGCGTTTGTGGGTCCGTATCTCAAACTGCTCTCGTGAATTCTTGTCAATATGCGGTGAACGGAGCACCGTCCAGCGACTGATCTTCGTGGGAAGTGGTATCGGACCCACTACCCTCGCCCCGGTATCCCGCGCCGTCCGTACAATTTCCGCTACCGAACGATCCAGGACCTTGTGATCAAAAGCCTTCAATTTTATACGAATCCTCTGGGTCGGGACTATCATGACCGGACCTCAAGCCTCCTAAAGCTATTCCAGAATCTTGGTGACGACACCTGCACCTACCGTCCGTCCACCTTCTCTGATCGCAAACCTCAAACCCTCTTCCATCGCCACCGGCTTGATCAAC
>JAADCO010000180.1 GCA_013154385.1 Thermodesulfobacteriota bacterium | reverse complement strand
CTCTCCGAAGGGCAGATGGTAGCCGACATCGTCGCCGTCATCGGTAGCGTGGACATCGTTTTAGGAGAATGTGACCGATAGGTGGGGGCCTATGATTGACTTTCAAGCCATCTTCGACACGACGAATCACTTCTTGCTCAAGTATCTCGGGCTTTCGGTCTTCAAGAGCTTGGTGCTGGTGGGGATCACGCTCCTGCACGTGGCCTACACGACCTATGCCGAGCGAAAGATCATCGGCCACATGCAGCAGCGTCTCGGGCCGAACCGGGTGGGTCCGCGCGGTCTTCTCCAGCCCATCGCCGACGTCTTGAAGCTCATCCACAAGGAAGACATCATCCCCAGTTGCGTGGACAGCCCCGGGGTCTTCAAGCTGGCCCCTTTCATCAGCCTGGTGGCCGGGGCCACGAGCCTTTCGGTGATCCCCATCTGGGAACACTTCGTGATCACCAACGTCAACATCGGTCTTTTGGTCGTGCTCGCCATGAGCTCCCTTTCTTCCTTCGGCGTCATCCTGGCGGGCTGGGCCTCGAACTCCCGCTACAGCTTCCTGGGCGGTTTGCGGGCCTCGGCGCAGGTGATCAGCTACGAGATCGCCATGGCGCTTGCTCTCGTGGGCGTGATGATGCTCGCCGGGTCCATGAACCTGGTGGACATCGTCAAGGCCCAGATCTCAAGCCCCTACAAGGTCTATCTCATCCCGCAGATCATCGGATTCTTCGTCTTCATGGTGGCGGCCATCGCCGAGACCAACCGCACGCCCTTCGATCTGCCGGAGGCAGAAAGTGAGCTCGTGGCCGGATACTTCGTGGAATACAGCGGAATCCGGTTCGCGCTCTTCTATCTGGCGGAATACTTCGGGATGATCGTCATGTGCATGCTGGCCGTGGTCTGTTTCCTCGGGGGATGGTACGGCCCCTTCGAGGTCCCGGGAGTGCCTTTCTTCTGGTTCCTGGTGAAGCTCTACTTCCTCATCTTCTTCTACATCTGGGTGCGGGCCACGCTTCCCCGCTATCGTTACGACCAGTTGATGGGACTCGGCTGGAAGGTCCTGATCCCGCTTTCGCTTCTAAACATCGCCATTACGGGCCTCATCAAGATCTTGGTCTAGGAGTGAGTCATGAGTCAGAGGAGCAGTTTGTTCAAGACCGTCTTTCTCACCGAGATCCTCAAGGGGCTTTCGCTGACCCTGCGAAAGCTCTTCGCCAAACCGGTGACGGTGCAATATCCCGAGGAAAAGAAGCCCCTTGCTCCGGGGTTCCGCGGGCGGCACGCCCTGGTGCGGGACCCGGAGACGGGCAAGGACCGTTGCGTTGGATGCTATCGCTGTGCGCAGGTCTGCCCGGCCCAGTGCATTTACATCGAGACCGAACGCGATCCGGAGACCCGGGCCCGGATCGTCAAGCGCTACGACATAGACGCCCTGCGTTGCATCTTTTGCGGTTATTGCGAGGAAGTCTGTCCGGTGAACGCCCTCGTGCTCACCGAATTTTTCGAATATTCGGCTTACTCGCGTGAGGATCTCTACTTCACGCGGGAGAAGCTCCTTTCCAACTGGGACGAGTTCATCGTCACGCAGAAACGTCCTTATTTCAATCCATTCTGGAAGCCGCGGGGGATCCCGGAAAAGAGGCTCCCGGCACCAAAACGGAAGGCGGAGGGCATATAGATGGAAGGCTTGTTACCCAAGCTCGTCTTTGTCTATTTGGGGATTGCTTTGGTGGCTACTTCTCTGCTGGTGGTGACCAACAAGAACGCGGTGCACGCCGTGCTCTGGATGCTGGTCATGTTCCTCCACCAGGCGGTGCTCTTCATCATGCTGGACGCCGAGTTCCTGGCGGCGGTGCAGATCATCGTCTACGCCGGAGCGGTGCTCGTCCTCTTCTTATTCGTGGTCTACATGATCAACCTGAGGACAGAGCTACGAATAAACAACTTCACGGTGGTCTGGCCCGGGGCGCTCCTGGTCTCGGTGGCCCTGTTGCTCCTTTCCGTGCAGGCCATCAAGACCTTCAAGCCCGCTCCGCCCGTGGGAGACATGACCACGGAGAAGATCATAAAGGTGGGGCACGCCAAGCTTCTGGGGAAGGCCCTCTTTACGGAGCACGTGCTTTCCTTTGAGGCCGTGGGTGTGCTCCTGTTGGTGGCGGTCTTGGGGGCCGTGGTGCTCACGAGGAGAATCAGGTTGAAAGGAGAGGGCGTATGATCCCTATCTCTTGGTATCTCGTTCTGAGTCTCTTCCTCTTCGTCATCGGGGCCTTTGGCTTCATCGCGCGGCGGAACGTGATCATCATGCTCATGTGCATCGAGATCATGCTGAACGCGGTCAACATCTCGCTCGTGGCCCTGGGGAAGGGGCTTCAGCATACGGCGGCGCACGTGCTCGTCTTTTTCGTCATCGCCGTGGCCGCGGGCGAGGCGGCCATCGGGTTGGCGCTGGTGGTCCTCTTGTTCAAGAAGACACGCGAAGTGCACATGGACGAATTTCGCACTTTGAAGGGGTAAACCTATGAGATACGTGGTTTGGATTCCGCTTTTGCCTTTGATAGCCGCAACCATCACCCTTCTCTTCGGTAAGTGGTGGTTCAGGAAGCAGTCCCATTGGTTGCCCTGTGCGGCGGTCCTCGGGTCCTTTCTCCTTTCCTTCAAGGCCCTGCTCGAGGTCATGGACGGGGCCCGGGCCAACTTCGACCTCTATTCCTGGGTGGTGGCCGACACCTTTCGGGTGGCCGTGGGGTTTCAGATAGATCCCCTCTCGGTGATGATGCTCGCCATGGTCACCTTTCTCTCCTTCCTCATCCACGTCTACTCCATCGGCTACATGGCGGATGATCCGGGCTACTACCGCTTCTTCGCCTACATCTCCCTCTTCACCTTCTCCATGCTGATGCTCGTTTCGGGCAACAACTTCCTCCAGCTCTTCTTCGGCTGGGAGGCGGTGGGGCTCTGCTCCTATCTCTTGATCGGCTTCTGGTATCAGAAAAAGAGTGCGGCGGATGCGGCGAAGAAGGCCTTTATCGTCAACCGCTTCGGTGACTTTGGCTTTGCCCTGGGCGTCTTTCTCGTCTTTCTGACCTTCGGCACCATCTACTACGAGCCGGTCTTCGCCCGGGTGCACGAGATCGCCCATACCACGATGAACCTCTTCGGGCACGAGATCCTTCTGCCCACGCTGATCGCGGTGCTTCTCTTCTGCGGGGCCATGGGTAAGAGTGCGCAGTTTCCGCTCCACGTCTGGTTGCCGGACGCCATGGAAGGTCCGACACCGGTCTCGGCCTTGATCCACGCCGCGACCATGGTCACCGCCGGTGTCTTCATGGTCTCGCGCTGCCACGAGATCTTCGAGCTCTCCAACGTGGCCATGGCCCTGGTGGCGGCGGCGGGAACCTTCACCTGCTTCATGGCGGCGACCATCGCGCCCACCCAGTTCGACATCAAGCGCGTCATCGCCTATTCCACCCTTTCGCAACTGGGCTACATGTTCATGGCCTGCGGGGTGGGGGCCTTTGTGGCCGGGATGTTTCACCTCTTTACGCACGCCTTCTTCAAGGCCCTTCTCTTCCTCGGGGCCGGAAGCGTGATGCACGCCATGCACCACGCCCCCGACCCGACGGATATGCGCTACATGGGTGGGCTCAAGAAGTACATGCCCATCACCTTCTGGACCTTTTTCATCGCCTCTCTCTCCATCTCCGGTGTGCCGGGGTTTGCGGGGTTCTTCAGTAAGGACGAGATCCTCTGGTCGGCCTTTGCTTCGGTTTATCCCTGGGGGAAGCTCGTCTGGTTCGTGGGCACGCTGGTGGCCGGGCTCACGGCCTTCTATTCCTTCCGCGTGGTCTTCATGACCTTCTTCGGAGAGTTCCGCGGCAAGGAGGTGCTCCACGGTCACGAACCCCACGAATCGCCCAAGGTGATGACCATACCGCTCATCATCCTGGCCATCGGAGCCGTGGTCACGGGCTGGATCGGAATCCCGCACGTGCTCGGGGGAGAGAACCACTTTGCCGAGTTCATGAAGCCCGTGCTCGGGCATCCGCACTTTCATCTCCCTCATGGCTGGGAAGACAAGGAAGCCCTGCTTGAGATCCTCCTCATGGCCGTTTCCACGGCCATGGGGCTCCTCGGGATCTACGTGGCTTATCTGGTCTATCTGAAGCGGCCCGAACTCCAGCGCCTCGTGCCGACGCGGTGGCCCAGGCTCTATCGTTTTCTCTATCGGAAGTGGTACTGGGACGAGATCTATCACTTCCTCATCGTCCGTCCCACGCTCTTCACCGCGCAGCACATCATCCAGGGCGTGGCGGACAGCGTGGCCATCGAAGGAGTGGTCAACGGGGTGCCTGACCTCATTCGTCGCGGGGGCGAAAGTCTGCGCAGGCTCCAGAACGGGATGGTTCACACCTATGCGCTCATCATGGCAACCGGCGCCGCGGTGGTGATCTTACTCATCTATCTTTTCTAAAGGGGGCTTACGATGGAAGTGGCCTTGCGTATGTCTGAGTTTCCCTTGTTATCCGCCATCATCTGGCTGCCGGTCATCGGGTCGATCATTCTTCTGGCCCTTCCTCGAAGCGATCGTCTCATCCGGTGGTTCACCCTGGTGGTGGCGCTGGCGGATTTCGCCATCTCCCTTCCGCTGTTCGTTTGGTTCGACAAGGGGTTTCGCGGGTTTCAGTTCGTCGAGCGCTACGAGTGGATCAAGTCCTGGCACATCTCCTACTTCCTGGGGGTGGACGGGATAAGCGTCCTCTTCGTCCTGCTTTCGGCGCTCATCACCATCCTCTGCGTGCTCATCTCCTGGGAATCGGTGACGGAGAAGGTCAAGGAGTTCCACATCGCCCTCCTCCTGACCTCGGCGGCGATGATGGGTGTCTTCTGCTCCCTTGACCTCTTCCTCTTCTATCTCTTCTGGGAGGCGATGCTCATCCCGATGTATCTCATCATCGGGATCTGGGGTGGCCCGAACCGCCTCTACGCCACGATCAAGTTCTTCCTCTATACGCTTGTCGGTTCGGTCCTCATGCTGGTCGGCATCATTTTTCTCTATCTCAAGGCGGGGACCTTCAATATCCTCGAGATCATGAAGCTCGGGCTTCCCTATCACTTCCAGTTCTGGCTCTTCTGGGCCTTCTTCGCCGCCTTTGCGGTGAAGGTGCCCATGTGGCCCGTGCACACCTGGTTGCCGGACGCCCACACCGAGGCCCCTACGGCGGGTTCGGTCATTCTCGCGGGCATCCTCATCAAGATGGGGGCCTACGGTTTCCTGAGGTTTTCGCTCTCCTTCTTTCCGGTGGCGGCCAAGGCCATGATGGTGCCCATGCTCGTTCTTTCGGTCATCGCCATCATCTACGGCGGCATCATCTGCCTGGCTCAGACGGATCTCAAGCGTCTCATCGCCTACAGCTCCGTGAGTCACATGGGGTTCGTCACCCTGGGGATCTTTTCTTTAAACGGCGACGCCATGGAGGGGGCCATCCTCCAGATGATCAACCACGGAATCGTCACCGGGGCCCTCTTTATGTGCGTGGGTGTGGTCTACGAGCGGACGCACACGCGCGCCATCAAAGATTACGGCGGGTTGGCCACGGTGATGCCCATCTTTGCGGCCTTCTTCATGGTCTTCACCCTGGCTTCTATCGGGCTTCCCGGGACAAACGGCTTCATCGGAGAGTTCCTCATCCTCCTGGGGACCTTTGCCTCGAAGAAGTGGGCGGCGGCCCTGGGAGCCACGGGGGTGATCATCGGTGCGGCTTATATGCTCTGGCTCTATCAGCGGGTCTTCTACGAGCAGGTCAACCCGAAGGTGGCGGGTCTTCCGGACCTCAAGATGCGGGAGGCCATCGCCCTCATCCCCATGCTGCTTTTGGTCCTCCTGATCGGTTGTTATCCGACACCTTTCCTGGGTTTCATGCACGAGTCGGTGAGGTCGCTTCTTGAGCACGTTCACGGCGCGGCAGGCAGCGCGGCGCCCATTACCCAAATCATAAAGGAGGGGCTCCATGTGGTCCTCCCTTCCTAGCTTCGTAGCGGTTTATCCGGAAATCATCTTGGTGTTAGTGGCGAGCTTCATGGTCCTTTCCGACCGTTGGATTCGGGCCAAGGACTTCTTTACCTGGCTCACCCTGATCACCGCGGGGGTCACCCTGGCGGTGGTCTTCTGGACCAGTGGCACCGAGTTCGGGGCCTCTTACGCCGCGGACAAGTACGGGCTCTTCTTCAAGATGGTCTTCCTCCTGGCGCTTTTCCTCTCCACCCTCATCTCACCAGGTTTCGCCCGGATCGTGCGGATTCACTTCGGGGAATACTACGGCCTCATGATGTTTGCCGTCACGGGCATGATGCTCATGGCCTCGGCCAAGGATCTCATCCTTCTTTACATTGGCCTCGAGCTCATGTCCCTCTCGGTTTACGTGCTGGCGGGTCTGGTCTACGCGGAGCTGCGGTCCCTTGAGGGGGCGATGAAGTATTTTCTCCTCGGCTCCTTTGCTTCGGCCTTTCTCCTCCTGGCCATCACCTACATCTACGGGATCACGGGGACGACCTACATCGAGCCCATTGCCAAAAGGATCCTCACTTACGGCCTCGCGGAGAACCGGACTCTCCTCTTTTCCGTGGCGCTCTTCGTGGTGGCCTTCGGTTTCAAGGTGGCGCTCGTCCCCTTCCACATGTGGGCTCCGGACGTCTACGAAGGGGCCCCCACTCCGGTGACGGCCTTCATGTCCGTGGGGGCGAAGGCCGCGGGTTTTGCCGCCATGGGGCGCGTCTTCCTGGTGGCCCTTTCCCTGGCCAAGGTGAGCTGGGTGCAGTTCCTGGCCCCGCTGGCGGTGCTCACCTGTTTCGTCGGCGCGATGCTCGCGGTGGTGCAGACCAACATCAAACGGATGCTCGCTTACTCCTCGGTGACGCACGCGGGATACGCGGTGCTCGGCATCATCGCCGGCACCAAGGAGGGGATGGCGGCGACCATGATGTATCTTTTCATTTACGCCCTGATGAACATCGGGGCCTTTGGCATCGTGGTCCTTCTGCGCCGCAAGGACTTCATCGGGGAAAACATTTACGACTATCAGGGTCTTTCGAAGACCCATCCCACCGTGGCCCTGGTGATGCTCCTCTTTCTCTTCTCCCTTACCGGCATCCCTCCCACGGCGGGGTTCATCGGAAAGTTTTTCGTCTTCCGGGCGGCCTTTGAGGCCGGGCATCCCTATCTGGTCATCGCCGCGGTCCTGGCGAGCTGTATCGCGGCCTATCCCTATCTGCGGATCGTGATGCTCATGTACATGAAGCCGCCGGAGAAGGAAGTGGCTCTTTCCCTTACTCCTTACCTGTGGGTGGGGCTTGCCTTTTCCGTGGCGGGCGTGCTCATCTTCGGGGTGTGGCCCGGTCCCCTCATTGAGTTTGCCCGGACTTGCTGCGCAGGACTCATCCCTTAGCCCTTCCTT
>JAADCO010000065.1 GCA_013154385.1 Thermodesulfobacteriota bacterium | reverse complement strand
GGGTCAGCCAGGGCGAGGACGAACAGGCCGTAAAGGGCGCAGCGCTCCGGAAAAAGGGCAAAGGAAAGCGCCACACCCCAGAGATAGTAGAACGACCCGGAAAGGCGCCTCCTTTCCGCGGGACGCATGAGCGGGGAGAAGAGGCGCCCCACGAGGCGCGAGAAGACCGGAGACTTGAGACGCAGGATCTCGATCAGGGTCTCGAGCAGGGCGAGGGAAAGGAAGACCGCGGCGCTCTTCCCGGGAAAGACACGCGGAACCAGGGCCAGCAGGAGGCCCGAGACGTGGAAGAGCCTCCGCGGAAGCTCCTTTCTCAGGGAATCGGCCTTTACTCCCACTCAATCGTGGCCGGGGGTTTGGAGGAGATGTCGTAGACCACCCGGTTCACCCCGCGCACCTCGTTGATGATGCGGTTTGAGAGGCGCGCGAGGAGGTCGTAGGGCAACCTCGTCCAGTCGGCGGTCATCGCGTCCACGCTGTCCACGCAACGGATGGCCACGACGTATTCGTAGGTGCGGAAATCCCCCATCACCCCCACGGTGCGGATGGGAAGGAGCACGGCAAAGCTCTGCCACACCTTGCGATACCAGCCGCTCTTCTTCATTTCCTCAAGGACGATGGCGTCGGCTTCCCGCAGGATCTCGAGCCTTTCTTTCGTCACCTCCCCGAGGATCCTGATGGCGAGCCCCGGGCCGGGGAAGGGCTGACGATAGACGATGTCTTCCGGAAGCCCGAGCTCCCGCGCGATCTCCCTCACCTCGTCCTTGAAGAGCTCCCGCAGGGGTTCGATGAGCTTGAGCTTCATCCGCTCCGGAAGACCGCCCACGTTGTGATGGCTCTTGATGGTGGCCGAAGGCCCGCGGAAGGAAACGCTCTCGATCACGTCGGGATAGAGCGTCCCCTGCGCGAGATAGGTGACGTTTCCGACCTTCTTGGCCTCCTCCTCGAAGACCTCGATGAAGGTGTGCCCGATGATGCGCCTCTTCTCCTCGGGGTCGGTCACGCCCTTCAACCTCTCCAGGAACCTCTCCGTGGCGTCTACGTAGTGCAGGTTGAGCCCGAGAGAGGACATGAGTTCGATCACGCTCTCGGGTTCGTTCTTCCGCAGGAGCCCGTTGTTGACGAAGATGGGGATGAGACGATCTCCGATGGCCCGATGGACCAGGATGGCGGTGACCGTGGAGTCTATGCCGCCGGAAAGCGCGCAGATGACCTTTTCCTCCGGCCCCACCTGGGCGCGGATCTCCTCGATGGTCTTCTCGATGAAGGAACGCATGGTCCAGGTGGGCTGACAGCCGGCGATGCGGAAGACGAAGTTCTCGAGGACCTCGCGCCCGATCTCCGTGTGAGCCACCTCGGGATGGAACTGGACCCCGAAGAGCGCCTGGTTTTCGTGCTTGATGGCGGCGTAGGGAGAATTCTCACTCTCGGCAATGGCCACGAAACCTTCGGGCAACTGCTCCACCCGGTCTCCGTGACTCATCCATACGCGGTACTCCCGCGAAGGGTCGAGACCGTGGAAGAGATCCCGGGTGTCGAGGATGCGCAGCATGGCCGGGCCGTATTCCCTCTTGTCGCTCCTTTCCACCCGCCCCCCGAGGAGATGGCTCATGAGCTGCATGCCGTAGCAAATGCCGAGCACCGGCACCCCCAGGGAGAAGAGCTCGCGCGGCACGGTGGGAGCGTCCTTGTCGTACACACTCGCCGGGCCGCCGGAAAGGATGATCCCCTTGGCCCCGAAGGCCTTTATCTCTTCGAGAGACACCGTGCAGGGCTTTATCTCGCTGTAGACGTGAAGCTCCCTTACCCGCCGGGCAATGAGCTGGGTGGTCTGTGAACCAAAGTCGAGGACGAGAATCTTATCTCCGTGTTCCATGGAAGAGCCTCCTCATTTGTTTCGTGTGCGACGCAGGAAAACCACCGCCGCCACCATCACCAAGATGAGAAAACCGATGATGAGCATCTCGTAGAAGTAATACCGCAGCTTCTCCGGAGGGAGGTCCCCCGCGTGGGAACTCTCGAAGGTGATGATGAGGAGCCGCCTCACGGAAGCGATGATGGCCACCATGAGGAACGGCTCCACACAGGCCAGATGATACTCCTCTCCGAAGACGATCTGGACGGTGTGGAGGATCTCGAGAAACATGAGGGCCAGCAGGAAGTGGTCCATGATCTGGATGATGGCGTGTCCGAAGTCCTCCCCCTGAAAGATGTAGAAGAGGGACTTGATGCCGTCGGCAAGGATCACGCCGGTGGTCACCAGGATGAGAAGGGCCACGAGGATGTAGAACAGCCGCTCGCATTCGAGGATCTTCTCCAGTATCCAGATGTCCCAGAAGGGTCTTCTGGTTTTCATCTTGGGCCCCTTTTGAAAGGCATCTTAACCCGATTTCGGTCCGGGAAAAAAGAGATAAAGACCCAAAACTTGAACTCTTTTCTCCGGCAGAATCTGGTATAGATAGACTGGAGAAGCACCGAAACGGAGGAAGAGATGCCGCAACTCAACCTCGATTGCGAAGGACCGCTCACCGTCAACGACAACGCCTTTGAGCTCTGTGCCCAGTTCATCCCGCGCGGAGATCGCTTCTTCGCCCTGGTCTCCAAGTACGACGACTATCTGGCCGACGTGGAGAAGCGCCCGGGCTACAAGGCCGGAGACACGCTCAAGCTCATCCTGCCCTTCTTGAAGGCTCACGGGATCACCAACGAGACCATCCGGGAGTTTTCCAAAAAGACCCTGAAGGTCCTGCGCGGGGCCATCGAACTCCTGCGCTTTGCCTCCCGGAACTGGCCCACGTTCATCATCAGCACGAGCTACTGCCCCTATCTCGAGGCCCTGTGCGAAATCAGCGGGTTTCCCATGGAAAACGTGTTTTGCACGCGCATTGATCTCGACCGCCTCCATCCCTCGGAAAAGGAGCTGCGCCTCCTCCGGGATCTCGCCCAGGAGATCGCCGACCTCCCCATGATCGAGATCCCCGAAGGGGCCTCCCGGCTGGAGGACCTCCCTCCGGAGAGCCGGGAGACGATCAGGCGCCTTGAGGAGATCTTCTGGAAGGTCATTCCCGGCCTTGAAACCGGCCGCTTCCTGGAGGAGACCAACCCCGTTGGGGGCCGGGAAAAGGCCCGCGCCGTGGAAGAGAGCCTCGCGCGCACGGGCAACACCGCAGAGGAGGTCCTCTACGTGGGGGACAGCATCACCGACGTGGAGGCCTTTGAACTCGTGAGGAAGGCCCGCGGAGGAAGCGTCTCCTTCAACGGGAACCGGTACGCCCTGCGGAGCGCCGAGTTCTTCGCCCTGGCCCCGCAGGCGGCTTCCATCGCCTGCCTCATGGCCGTCTTCGACCGGGACGGACGAGAAGGTCTCCTGCGCGAGGCGGAAAAGGGGCTCTTTCAAGCGTGCAAGGCCCTCCCCGAAGACCTGAGCCTCTGGGCCGAGGAGTTCCGCTTCGGCAAGGTAGGGGACGACTTCGAGGCCCTGGTCAAGGAGAGCGAGGCCTTTCGGCGCCGGGTGCGCGGTGAAGCCATAGGAGCCCTCGGATGATACCCGTTCAGGACATCGTGCCCCGCAGGACCTTTCCCGTGGTCACCGTGGGGCTCATCCTGCTCAACACGGTGGTCTTCCTCTTCGAACTCCTCCTGCCTCCCGACACCCTGGAGACGCTCGTCTTCCATCTGGGGATCGTGCCCGCCCGCTACACGGACCCTTCCTGGGCGGCGGAGCACAGCCTCCCCTTCCTCCCCTATCTCGCCTTCTTCACCGCCATGTTCCTCCACGGGGGCTGGGTCCATCTCATCGGCAACATGTGGACCCTCTGGATCTTCGGCGACAACGTCGAGGACCGCATGGGGCACGTGCGCTTCCTCATCTTCTACCTGCTCTGCGGGATAGTGGCCTCCCTCGTCCACATCTACGTCCATCCCTTTTCCAAGACTCCGGTCATCGGGGCCTCGGGAGCCATCTCCGGGGTGCTCGGGGCCTATTACGGGCTCTTTCCCTGGGCCAGGATCATCGTCATGGTGCCCATCTTCTTCTTCCCCTTCTTCTTCGAGGTCCCGGCCATCTTCTACATCGGCTTCTGGTACTTCATGCAACTCATGAGCGGCACCCTTTCCGTGGTGCACGGCCAGGTGGTCGGAGGCGTGGCCTGGTGGGCCCACATCGGGGGCTTCGTCTTCGGGCTCCTGAGCCACCGGCTCTTTTGCTGGGGCCGCAAAGGTTGTTGGCGGGCTGAAGGTCGTCCCTGGGGCGTGCAATGGAGTCTGGGAGAAAAGTTTAACCGCTAGGAGGTATCCCATGACTGGCTTTGACATTTTCTGGTTCTTTTTCATCCTCATCACCCTGCAACCCCTCTTGAGGCAGAAGTTTCTCGAGGCCGCTCGCCAACGGATGATCCGCAAGATCGAACAGAAACGGAACTCCCGCGTCATCCTCCTCATCCATCGTCAGGAGACCATGAGCTTCCTCGGTTTCCCCATCATGCGCTTCATTGACATCAACGATTCCGAGCAGGTCATCCGCGCCATCCACATGACCGATCCGGAAGTGCCCATTGATCTCATCCTGCACACCCCCGGAGGCCTGGTGCTCGCGGCCCTTCAGATCGCCCGCGCGGTCAAGCGCCACAAGGGCAAGGTCACCGCTTTCATCCCCCACTACGCCATGAGCGGCGGCACCCTCATCGCCCTAGCCGCCGACGAGATCGTCATGGACGAACACGCCGTCCTGGGACCGGTGGACCCGCAACTGGGGCAGGCACCTGCGGCTTCCGTCATCCGGGTGCTCAAGGAAAAACCAACAGAGCGCATAGACGACCAGACCATCATCATGGCTGACGTGGCGGAGAAGGCCCTGCGCCAGATGAAACAGAACCTAAAGGACCTCCTGGCGGGGAAGTTTCCCCCGGAGAAGGCCGAGGAGCTGGCCGAAGTCCTCTCCCAGGGAAAATGGACCCATGATTATCCTATTACCTATGACGAGGCCTTGAAGCTGGGGCTTCCGGTAACCAAAGATATGCCTGAGGAGATATACGAGCTGATGAGTCTCTTCCCTCAGCCCATGAGGTCGCAGCCCTCGGTGGAATTCGCCCCTACCCCGCGGCGCGTGCCGCACAGGGGCAACCAGAACACGATGTTTTCGTCACTAGCCAATATTTTCCGGAGCAATGACTAGCAGGAGGTAAAAATGGCGGAAAAGCTAAAAGAACTTAAAGAAAAACTGGCCTATAAATCACCGCACGTCTGGGACAAGCTGGACGAAGACGAGAAAAAGGCGGTGGAGACCATCTCAAACGACTACAAGGATTTCATCTCCTCCTCCAAGACGGAGCGGGAGAGCGCGGAAAACATCTGCCAGTTACTAAAGGCCCGGGGGTTTCACCCGGAGAGCGACACGCGGTTTTTCCGCGTGTTTCGCAACAAGTGCGTGGCGGCCATCGTCGCCGGGCGCAAACCCGTCTACGAAGGCGTGCGTCTCATCGCCAGCCACATAGACAGCCCGCGGCTTGATCTTAAGCTACACCCGCTCCTCGAAGAGGAGGAAATGGCCTACTTCAAGACGCACTACTACGGCGGCATCAAGAAGTACCACTGGGTAGCCCTGCCGCTGGCCTTGCACGGGGTGGTGATCAAAAACGACGGACGCACGGTGAAGATCTCCCTCGGGGAGGAGGCCAACGACCCGGTCTTTACGGTGTGCGATCTCCTGCCCCATCTGGCCCGCAAGGTCCAGGGGGAAAAGAAGCTCTCGGAGGCCATCCCGGCGGAGAAGCTCAACGTCCTGGTGGGGGGATACCCCCTTCCGGACAGCGAGGAGAAAGACCGGGTGAAGCTCGCCGTGCTCAAGCTCCTCCACGACCATTACGGCCTGGTGGAAGAAGACTTCATCAGCGCCGAACTCGAACTCGTGCCCGCCGGACCGGCCCGCGACGTGGGTTTCGACCGGGCCTTCATCGGCGCCTACGGGCACGATGATCGCATCTGCGCCTTCACCTCCCTGGCGGCCATCCTCAACCTGGAAGCGCCGCCCTACACGGCCATCGCCATCTTCCTCGACAAGGAAGAGATCGGCTCCGACGGGAACACCGGGGCCAAAAGCCGACTCCTTGAAAAGATCTACTACGACATCCTCAAGACCCTCGGCGTCACCGTGGCCCCGGACACGGTGCTCGAGATGTTCTATCGCACGAAGGCCATTTCCGCCGACGTGACCGCCGGCATCGACCCCTTCTACGCGGAGGTGCACGAGAAACTCAACGACGCCCGCATGGGCCACGGCGTGGTGGTCACCAAGTACACCGGACACGGCGGAAAGTACGGGGCCAACGACGCCCACGCCGAGTACGTGGGCTGGATCAGGCGCATCCTCAACCGGGCGGAAGTCGTCTGGCAGGCCGCGTCCTTCGGCAAGGTGGACGAAGGCGGCGGAGGCACGGTGGCCAAGTACCTTGCCTATCACGGCATGGACATCATTGACATGGGGCCTCCCCTTCTTTCCATGCATTCCCCCTTTGAGATCGCGCACAAGGCGGATCTCTACATGACCTATCGCGCCTACAAGGCCTTTTTTGAGGCGGAAGAATGATCAAGGAAGGTGATCTCGTTCTCCTTTCGGTCCCCGGAGGTCAGACCTATCTCGTAGAGGCGGGGCGGCGCAGTTTCCAGACCCATCGAGAAAGCTTCGACCTGAGCGCCCTTCTCGGCCGCCCCTTTGGCACCGTGCTCACCGGCACCAAGGGGGGAAAGTGTTTCGCCCTGAAGCCCACCATCTACGACTTCCTCATGAAGCTCAAGCGCGTAACCCAGATCATCTATCCCAAGGACGTGGGCTACATCCTCCTGCGGCTGGACGTGGGCCCGGGAAAGACGGTGCTCGAATGCGGCACGGGTTCGGGAAGCCTCCTCCTGGCCCTGGCCTTTGCCGTGGGAAAGGAGGGGCGGGTGATCACCTACGAGAAAGAACCCCGCTTCCAGGAGGTGGCCAAGGAAAACCTCAAACGTTTCGGCCTCGAGGAGCAGGTGATCTTCAAGAACGAGGCCACGGGGCGTTTCGAGGAGCGGGAGGAGGTGGACGCGGTGTTCCTGGACCTCAAGACCCCCTGGGACCTGCTAGAAGCCGCCTGGTGGGCCTTAAAACCCGGTTGCCCCCTGGGTGTGCTCCTGCCCACGGCCAACCAGGTGAGCCAGACCCTCAAGACCCTTGAGGACCTGCCCTTCGCCCACACGCAGGTCCTCGAGATCATGCTTAGATTCTATAAGACCAACCCTGAACGTTTTCGCCCGGAAGACCGAATGATAGGACACACCGCCTATCTGCTCTTCACGAGGAAGGTGCTTCCGGAGGAAAATCCGCCCGAAGGAGGGCCCGATGCAGACTAAAGGATTCGAAATAGTTGACGGGAAGGTGCGCCTCACCTCCCCCGCGGAGGCCCGCGCCGCCCTGGA
>JAADCO010000107.1 GCA_013154385.1 Thermodesulfobacteriota bacterium | reverse complement strand
CTTCAGGGCCTCGAGGTCGCGCTGGCTCGTGCGGCCGATCTGGCGCAGGAGCTTCTCCACGCCCAGGCCCACGAGGAAGGCCGCCTGCGTGGTGAAGCCCAGGTTCACGAGGCCGTATTTTTCCCCGAGCTCCTTGAGCGCGGTGAAGTCCACGTGGGCCGTGAGATCCTGATGCCCCGGATGGAGATAGGGGTTTTCCACCACCTGATGGCGGTAGAACGAGAGCAGGGTGCCGCGGAACCGGTCGGGATGATAGTAGTCCGCGCGCGAATAGCCGTAGTCGAAGGTCATCACCGCGCCCTTGACCAGGCGCTTGGCGAGCTCCTTGAAGAAGGGTTCGTAGGCGAGACACACCTCCGTGCGGTAGCCCACGGGCCAGTGCGAGGCGTAGGGGAAGACGCGCTCGAGTATCTCCGGGGCGGAGAGCCCGCCCAGGGCCTCGGCCACTCCGTCGTCGTCGAAGAGCACGTAGATCTCCCGCAGGTCCTCGTCGGTCTTCTCGATGAGGTGCACGGGGAAGGAATCGAAGAGCTCGTTGGAGACGAAGACCCCCACGAAGGGCGGGACCTCGCTCCAGTCCTTGAGCCAGCGCACCCGTTCGAGATGGGGTTCGAGCACCTCCTCCTGCCGCAACCGGTTGGCGGCCAGGGGTTCGAGGATGAGATAGTCAAAGGCGCGCTCGCCGAGGAAGTTGAGGATGTCTAAGGCCAGATAGCCTTCGCCGGCCCCGGCTTCGAGCACGACGAAATCCCGCGGTTGGCCAAGGAGCTCCCATATTTCGAGGATCTGCCGGGCCACCGCCGCGCCGAAGACGGGATGGACCGCCGGGGCGGTGAAGTAGTCCCCCTTGCGGCCGATCCGCGGGGCCCGGGCGTAGTAGCCGAACTCCGGATGATAGAGGGCAAGCTCCATGTAGCGGGCGAAGGTCATGGGGGATTCGGCTCTGAGGATCTCGTAGAGTCCCATGCCTCCACCTTAACCCCGGTTGACCGGTGAAAAAAGTCCACTGGACCGCCCTCTCAAAACGTTTTAAATGGAGGGCATGGACCTTTCGACGCGGCTCGGTCCGCTTTCCTTCTCCAATCCCGTGCTCCTGGCCTCAGGCACCTGGGGCTTCGGCGAGGGCCTCAAGCCCCATCTCGACCTCTCGCAACTGGGGGGTCTGGTGACCAAGGGGATCTCGCCCGAACCCCGCGCGGGCAATCCCCCGCCGCGCCTGGCCGAGACCCCGTGCGGGCTCATCAACGCCATCGGGCTCGAGAACCCGGGCCTCAGACGCTTCCGGCAGGAGATCCTCCCGCGGTTGAAGGAGCACGGGGTCCCCGTGCTGGTAAACATCTTCGGGGAAAGCCTCGAAGAGTACCTGACCGTGGCCGAGGGGCTAAGGGAAGAGGAGATCGCCGGCCTTGAGGTGAACATCTCCTGCCCCAACGTGGAGAAGGGCGGCCTCCAGTTCGGCCAGGACCCGGAAGCCGTGAGGAGACTGGTCGAGGAGCTCGTCCGCGTCTTCCCCGGGCCGGTGGTGGTCAAGCTCTCTCCGGTGGGGCCGGTGCGGGAGGTGGCGGAAGCCGCACTTTCCGCCGGTGCCGCGGCCCTCACCGTGGCCAACACCTATCCCGCGCTGGCCGTTGACCTTCGTGAGAGGCGGCCGGTGCTCGCGCGCGGCACGGGCGGGCTCTCCGGTCCGGCCATAAAGCCCCTCACCCTGCGGCTGGTGCGCGAACTCCATCAGGCCTTTTCCGCCCCCATCATCGGTTGCGGCGGGATCTCCTCGGCGGAAGACGTGGTGGAGTACCTGCTGTGCGGGGCCGCGGCGGTCCAGGTGGGCACGGCCACGCTCCTTGATCCCCGGGCCCCTTCCCGCATCCTCGAAGCGCTCCCTCCGCTCCTTGATTCCCTAGGAGTGCAGAACCTTCGAGAGCTCATCGGGGCCCTTCGAGCTTGACGTCTTCCCTTCCCACGGCTAGATAGGAGCTATGCGTTTGATGAGGTTTCTCCCCCTGCTCCTGGTTCTCCTCCTCTGGGGCTGCATGGCCGACCAGCAGGAGGTGGAATACCTCCACGGCCAGGTCTACACCCTCAACACGCGGGTGGACGCCCTGGAAAAGCGCCTTTCCGCCCTGGAGAGGCAGGTGGCCAAGCTCACCAAGGAGCTGGAGACCAAGGGCACCCAGAGCTCGGAGAGGGTGGAGACCGTGGCGGCGCGGCAGGCCGAGCTGGCGGCCGAGATAGAGAGGCTCCAGGCCGAGCAGCTCCGCCTGAACGGCCAGGTGGAACAGTTGAGCTATCTCCAGAGCCAGGACCGCAAGGCCTTCCAGGAGTTTCAGGCCGAGGTGCTCGAAAGGCTGGCGCGCATCGAGGCCTCCCTCAACCGCACCGCAAAGGGCAGCAAGGTCTCCAAGAAGCCGGCGGAACCCACCTCCGGAGAGGAGCTCTATCAGAAGGCCCTCGAACTCTATCGCCAGAAGAGGTACGAGGAGGCCCAGAAGCTCTTTGAGGAGTATCTGCGCAAGTATCCCAAGGGCAAGAGGGCGGCCAACGCCACCTTCTGGATCGGCGAGTGCCTCTATCAGCGCAAGCTCTACGAGGAAGCCATCCTTCAGTACCAGAAGGTCATTGACGAGTTCCCCAAGAGCAGCAAGGTGCCGGCGGCGTTGCTCAAGCAGGGTCTCGCCTTCCTGCGCCTGGGAGATACCGAAGCGGCGGCCATCGTCTTCAAGAAGCTCGTGCGTCGCTATCCCCACACCGAGCAGGCCCGCCTGGCTCGCAAGTATCTCGCCAGAATGAAGAAATAGTCCGTGCGGTTCGTCCTCGTCCTGATATTTTTTCTCCTCCTGCAGATGCCGGCCTGGGCCGGGTTGAAGATCGGGGTCGTGCTTCCCCTTTCAGGCAAGGAGGCCCGGCGCGGAGAGACCATCAGGGACTTTCTCCTCGAGCTCAATCAGCGCTTCTATCTGCGGCACGGCCTGCATCTCAAGCTCCTCTTCTACGATTCCAAGGGCAAGCCGTCTCGGGCGGTCAAGGCGGTGGAAGACGCCTTTTTCGACGGGGTGAGGGTGATCGTCGGGCCCCTTAAGCCCGAGTGCGCTCCCCGGTTCTACGAGAAGGCGCGCAGCCTGGGTTTGCCCATGGTGGTCACCGCCGGGGAGATAAACCCGATGAAGTATCTGCGCGAGCCCCCGGGGCCCATCTTCCGCACCGGCGTGAGCTCCCGCGCCGCGGTGAAGACCCTCTATCGTTGTCTCAAGAGGCGCGGCTACCACCGCGTGGGGCTCCTTTTGACCAACGACGCCTTCGGCCGCGAGGGGGAAAAGTGGCTCAAGGCCTACGCCACGGAGTACGCCATCAAGATCGTGACCAAACGCTACTTCGGGGTGCACGATACCGACGTCACCGTGCACCTTCAGGCCCTTCTTTCGTGTGAGGCCGTGATCTGCTGGGCCCCGCCGCGCTCCTCTTTCGTGGTGGCCCGCAATCTGTCCCAGGAAGCCTTCAACCTTCCGGTCTTCTTCTCGCATCTGGTGGCCTGGGAGGGGTTCCTGAGGGAGAGCCAGGGCCTCTACGGGCGGCCCTTTGTGGGGGCGGCCTTTCTCGCCGAGGACAACGCCCCGGTTGACCCCGAGGCGCTGGCCGTGTGGCGCTCCTTCGTGAACCGCTACGACGTGCTGAGGGACCCGGCGCTGGCGGCCTTTGCCGACGCCCTCATCTTCATCAAGACCGGCGCCCTGCGCGCGGGTTACCGCTACTGGGTGCGGGGGCTCGAAAAAACGGGGCTTGTCAGGGGTCTGACGGGACTTTACTTTCTTTCTACAGACGATCACTACGGGCTTTTGCCTGGGAGCGTAGGGGTCTTCCGCTACCAATGGTTGCGTTACGAGCCTGTTTGCGCCCCCCAAGCAGGGGTCCTTTGAATGGAGAGGCGAGATGGCCGTTATCCGCATCATCTTGGCCGAAGGTCTGGGAAGGTTGAAGCGTCCCCTGAGACGGCCTTTGGAGCACCTCTTTTGGCAAACCTTCTACTGCCTTCCCGCCGGAGAGACCTGGATCCCCACGGTGGACATCTTCGAGATCCCGCAGGCCCTGTGGGTCGTGGTTTCCTGCCCGGGGGCCAGACGCGACAGCTTCGAGATCCGTCTCGACGGTCGGTTTCTCTACGTGAAGGGCTACCGGGGTCTTCCGGTTGAAGGAAGGATTTATCAGCTCGAGGGAGAGTACGGTCCCTTCGAGCGCCTGATAAAGCTTCCGGTTCCGGTCACCGCCGAGGGAGCCGAGGCCGTCTTCGAAGAGGGGCTACTGCGCATCTTCCTTCCGAAGAGCCCCCTCTAGTTCCTCCCGCTTTATCGCCCCTTCGCGCAGGATGCGGGGCGGGTCCACGCTCACGTCGAGGATGGTGGAGGGCTCCTGTCCCGGAGTCTTCCCGGCGTCCACGATCAGGTCCACTTCCGGAAGGTTTTTCGCTACCTCCGCCGCGGTCCGGGCCGGTGGGTTTCCGCTCAGGTTGGCGCTGGTTCCGGTGATCGGGCCGTAGAGCCGGGTGATGCGCCGCACCACGGGATGAGGGCTCAACCGCACCGCGACCTTTCCGGTGCCTGCGGTGAGGAAGCGCGGGAGGCCTTCTCTGGCGGGAAGGACCAGGGTCAGCGGTCCGGGCCAGAAGCGTTCCATGAGGCGCCGGGCCATCGGCGGGAGGAAGCTCACCAGGCGGTCGAGGTCTTTCTCGTCGCCCACGAGCAGGAGGACGGGTTTGTCCTCCGGGCGATGTTTCACGTGAAAAAGTCGGCGGAGGGCCTCTTCGCGGAAGGGGTCAACCGCCAGCCCGTAGAAGGTTTCCGTGGGAAGGGCCACGACCAGGCCTTTCTCCAAGGACGAAAGGATCTCGGCCACGATCCCTTCCTCTTCCTGCCAGCGAACGATGCGCGCCATCTCTAGGGTAGGTAGCTGATGAGCTTGCCGGGCGTGTAGAGCCCACAACCCCAGACCTTGCCCTCGCAGGAGATGACCACGTAGCCCTCCTCGAGCGGGGCCTCGTAGGAGATCTTCCGCTCCCTCCGCAGGCGGTCGAGCTCCGCCGGGCTCAGCTGGACCACGTTCTTGGTGGCCAGGTGCCCGAAGCGCTGGAGGGCGGTGGAGGTGGGCTTCAGCCAGCGGGAGACCTTGCGCGTGAAGAGGAGCCCCGTGGTCTGGACGCGAAGGCCCTGGAGGGCCTTGAGGTCCGGCGGTTTCACGAAGAGCCAGTAGTTCTTGGCCGTGGCCAGGAGGAGATACGGGTCGAAGGTCTCCTTGGGGATGCCGAACCTTTCCTCCCAGAAGGAGAGCACGGCCTCCCTCTCTTCCAGGGAGGTGGTCCGCGGCCAGACCGCCTGTTGGTGGATGCGTTTGCGTCTCGCTTTCTTGGCCATCACATCAGCCTCTCGATCTTGGCGACGAAGAACCCCACCGAATCCGTCTCGTGGGGGAAGAACCGGGCCGCCTTCTTCAGGTCGGGGTGGAGGATCTTCCCCTCCCATTCCGTGAGCCCCGGATGATGGGGCTGGGGATAGTGGCACTCGATGATCCGGCCCTGACGTTTGCGCAGGAGATAGTCCACGACCATCTCGTTTTCGTCGGGATTGATCGTGCAGGTGGAGTAGACCACGATGCCGCCCACGCGAACCAGGTCGAAGGCCCGCACGAGGAGGCCCTTCTGGATGGCCGGAAGGTTGGTGCGTCCTTCCTTCTGGTAGAGGAGCTCCCCTTCGTAGCCCTGGCGATAGCGTCCTTCCCCGGAGCACGGGGCGTCCACCAGGACCTTGTCGAAGGGGACCCCGTGGGGGAACTCCTCGCCGCGGTAGAGGGTGGTCATGGCGCAGGCGATTCCCAGGCGCTTGAGATTGGCCACCAGGGCGGTGAGCCGGTCCAGCCGGCGGTCGTTGGCCACGATGACCGCCTGATCTCCGGTGACCTGGGCGATCTGGGTGGTCTTGCTCCCCGGGGCCGCGCACATGTCGAGGATCACCTCCCCGGGCTGCGGGTCCAGCGCGATGACCGGAAGGGAGCTGTTGAGGGTCATGGGATAGATGTAGCCGAGATAGTATTCCTCGGTGTTGCCCAGGGGAAAGGTGCGGGGTTCCACGCGGTAGAAATTGGGCACCCGTTCCACGGGTTCGGCGCGCGCGCCCTGGCGGGCCAGCCCCCGGATGACGATCTCCGGGTCCGGGCACTTGAGCTCGTTCAGCCGGAAGTAAAGCGGCAGGGGTTCCTTCAGGTGTTCGAGGAAACGCTCGAAGTCGGGGATGATCTCCCGATAGCGCTCGAAATAGGCTGGGGCTTCGGCAAGGGTCAGCATCAGTCTTTCCGTCCGTTGGTCAGGAGACGATAGAGCTCCTGATGTGATGGTAGCACCAGATCGGCCTCTTGCAGATGGTGTTCGGGCAAGGTGGTCATGAGGGCCACGCAATAGAGCCCGGCGCCCTTGGCGGATTTGATGCCCGCCGGGGCGTTCTCCACGGCCACCGTCCCCTCCGTGGGGGCGGAAAGCTGCTTCTGGGCCAGGAGATAGGGCTCGGGATGGGGTTTGCGGCGTCTGACCTGGTCTCCGGTGAGGATGAAGTGGAAGAGCCGGCGCAGGTCCTCCGGGAGGATCTCCTCGAGGATCTCGCGATGGGAGCTGGTGACCAGGGCCAGGCGCTTCCCCTCCCGCCGCAGGTCGGCGAGAAGGTCCGGAATCTCGGGAAAGGGCTTCACGAAAGGCCAGTACTTCTGGCGGAATAGTTCGCGCTGGCGCTTGAGCACGGCGCGGAAGAGCTCCTCGGTGGGGGTGACGCCCTGATCCTCGAAGATCTTTCGCGAGGTCTCGGCTTCGATGGCCCCCTCGTGGAGATAGAGGGCCTCTTCCGGCACGTTGAGCCCGAACTCCCGGAAGGCCTCCTGCCAGGCCCTCACGTGCCAGGGCATGCTGTCGAGCACCACTCCGTCCATGTCGAAGAGGACGGCTTCGGCTTCTTTCGGGTTTTCCATGTTCTCTTCAGACTCCGAGGATCTTGCGGGCTTCTTCCGCTTTCACGCCGGAAATATAAATGCTTTTCCGGCGCGAGGTAAGCCCGGAGAGGACCTTCACCTGTTGCTTGGAGACCCCGAAGAGCTTGGCCAGGAAGGAGACCAGGGCCTGGTTGGCCTTGCCCTCCACTGGCGGGGCCTTGAGCCTTATCTTGAGGCTTTCCCCGTGCGGGCCCACGATTTCGTTGCGCGCGGCGCGCGGCTGGACCAGGACCTCGACCTTCACGCCTTCCTTGTACGGACTGATCACCGGACCTCCTCGGTCGGAAGATTTAGGGTAAGATTAGTCGAGATGTTTACCGTCCTCCACACCGCCGACTGGCACCTGGGAAAGACCTTCCGCCACACGGACTTTCCCCTGCTTCCCATTCAGGAGGCCCTTCTCGAAGAGCTCGTGGAAGCGGCGGAAGCCGAGGAGGTGGACCTCGTCCTCGTGGCCGGCGACGTCTTCGACA
>JAADCO010000037.1 GCA_013154385.1 Thermodesulfobacteriota bacterium | reverse complement strand
TGGCCGGTGCCGCCGATCTTCGAGTTCCTCAAGAAAGCCGGAAACATCCCGGAAGAGGAGATGTTCCAGACCTTCAACTGCGGCATCGGCATGGTCCTCATCATTCCCGAAAACCAGGCCCAGGAAGCCCTCTTCCTCCTCAAGGGCGGGCAGGAAAAGGCCTACGTCATCGGGCGGATCCGCGCCCGCGAGAAAGAAACCGACCCCTCGGTCCTCATCGTCTAGCTACTTCAGCCGGTGCTCGAGGAAGTTGATGAGGATCTTCGCCGCCTCAAGCACCCGACGAGCGTCATCTTCGGTAAGGGGATTGAGCCCCAGGGTGGTCTCCTGAAAGAGATCGTCGTGGGCCGCCAGACGGCGAAAGTAGTCGAGAAAGAGGGCCGCGTCCTTCACCGGTTTCATGGCGATCTGTCCCTCGGGGAACTGGGCGAGGAGCTTGACGAAGGAGGACTCCGAAAGCCTTTTTCCGGCCTTTTTCTCGAGGGCCTTGAAGGCCTTGCGCGCCGCCTGCCAGGCCATGAAGGCGGCTAGATCCGGGTCTTTAGCGAGAAGTTCCCGAGCACGCTCGTAATCTCGCCACGATGAGGCCAGCCAGGAGGAAGATCTCTGGCTTTCCAGGGGTTCTTCTGCTTTTTTGTCCTTTTTACGCCAGAACAAAAGGGGCACGCTTCCATTTTAACCCGCCGCGTTGAGAAAGGCACCCGGAAGCGCGGAGAGGGAGGCCACGGTCACGTGCGCCTTGAGGCCCTTGCTCTGCAGGGTGTCGCGCAGCTCCTCGAGCATCTTGCGCGCCAGGATGAGGGCCTCTTCCCGGGCGAAGTAGAGTTCGAGGAAAAGGGCGTCCTTGACCAGGCGGAAACGGGCCTCGAGAAAACCGGCCCGGGAAAGGAAGAGCCGCAGCACGAAGAGGCGTTCCCCCTCGCGGGACGACTTGCGGCGTTCTTCGAAGAGATAGGCCCAGGAGATGCGGTCGCCGAAGACGAGCGGCAGAAAGAGGACCCCTTCCTGCCAGTGCTTGATGATGGGGTCCTTCAGTTCCCGGGCCCAGTTGGTCCGGCCCTGGTCGTCCTCCTTCTCGATGGTTTCGAGGAACCGGAGAAAGAGCTTCTCGAGCGTGGGCTCCTTTTCTTCCTCGACCTTGCCGCGGCGTTGCACCTGGGAGAGGAGGCTCTTCATCAGTTGATGGAGGCGGGGCGGATGGTCGCTTTCGGGAAGCATGAGGGAGAGCACCACCGGGGGACCGTTTGAGACCACCTTCAAACGCAGATGCTGCCCGGGTTTGAAGAGCTTTAGGGGGACCTTTTCCTCGATGAGGGCCTCAAGCCGCTCCTCCCCCACCTGGAGGGTGAGCAGGCGCCCTTTGATGGTCTCCACCTTGGCGCTTACGGTTTGCCCCGGACGGAGGAGAGAAACCAGGTTCTCCGGAAGGAACCTGACCGCCGCGGTGGAGGTGACCTTGGGCACTATCATCTCAGGACTTTTCCGCTACCGAGAGGAGAAGGGCCACTTCCCCTTCCTGAAGGCCGGTCTTTTCGGCGATTTCCGGGATGGAAAGGCCCTCTTTGGCCAGTTGCCGCACTTTGTCCTTGATGTTGGCGGCATCGGTCTTGGAGGCCTCCCAGGCCTTGGCCCCGGTTTCGAGGGCGGACATGAGTCGCTCGGAGATGAGCTTCTTTTCCGCCAGGTTGGCGGTGAGACGTTCGCAGAGCTCGTTGGCCGCCTTCAGCCTCTCGATGGTCTCCTGAAAGGGCAGGCGCTGAAGCTTCTTCAGCTGGATGTAGAGGGCCACGACAAAGACCAGGATGAGAACGTCGAAAAAGGCCTGGAGCAAAAAGAAAAAGCTGATGTCCATGGCTAGACCCGAATGTCTATTTTGGGCCCCTTCTTCCCCATGTTGCGGGGCCTCTTCTTCGGGCGCTTGCGCTCGCGGGGCTCGCGCCGCGGCTTCTCTCCCGGGCGTTCCACCCGGAAAAAGGTCCTCACCACGCTTAAGGGAGATCTGATGTCGTCGGGCATCTTTTTATTTGAGGATGTACCCCGTTACTTCCAGGTCCTGCGGCACCACGCCGCCTATCTCCTTCTTGGTCAGATAGGAGAGGAGCTCCCGTCTGACCAGGGGCTCGCCCTTCTTGCTTTCCCAGACGTAGAGAGGGACGTTCTTGAGGAGCCGATAGATGTGTTCGCGCAAAAGGGGCTCGTTCTTCTTGGCGATGGCGTAGTCCCTCTCGTTTGCGTAGTAGAGGAGGACCTTGGCCTTCACGAAGATGTATTCGCCGGTATCTCGCTGATAGGGGATCAGGAAGTTCTTGAGAAAGAGGATCTTCCGCGCTTCAACGGCGATGGGGGAGGAGGTGAGCGGAGTGGAAGTCTCGGTGGAGGCTTTTTCTTCTTGCGGGGGTTCGGGCGTGGTGAGCGAGACCATGGACGCCCCCTGCGGCACAGGCGGATGCTCCCAGAGATACCAGAGGGTCATGAACCCTCCTCCCAGGAGGATGAGGACCGCCAGGATGCTGGCCACGGTGAGGAGCAGCTCTTTGCGAGAAGATCCCGCGGATTTCTCTTCGCCCTCTTCATCGTCTTCTTCCTCTTCCTCCTCGAGCTCCTCTTCGGCCTCCTCGGCCTCGTCGGGATCTTCGACCTCGGGAAGCTCCTCCTCGTCGAGGAGCCCGGCTAGGGGATCGTCCTCCGGCAAGTCCGCCGCCGGTGGCTCCGGCTCTCTTTCGTCCGATCCCTCTCCGTCCTCATCTTCTTCCTCTTCATCCGTGGTTTCTTCTTCGGATGAGGCTTCCTGCTCTTCCTCTTCGGCCTGCTCCGCCTCTTCGGCCTGCTGATCTTCCTCCAGGAGATCGGCTAAGAGGTCTTCCTGGCTCTCTTCGCCTTCTTCCCTGGGCTCATCGTCAAGTGGGCCCTGAGTTTCTTCGGACTCCTGGAGCTCCTTTTCTTTTTCCTCAGACATCTAACCTCGAATCAGCCGAATATTTTTTCGAGTTTCTCCTTGAGCGTCTCCGGCGTAAACGGTTTTACAATATACTGACTGACGCGATATTTCACCGCTTCGACGATATTTTCTTTCTGCGCCTCGGCGGTGACCATGAGAAAGGGCAAATCCTTGAACCTGTCGTCGGAGCGCACCTTCTTCAGGAGCTCGATGCCCGTCATCTTGGGCATATTCCAGTCGGAGATGATGAGATCCACGGGTTCACCCTTGTCGAGAATTTCCCAGGCCGTGGTCCCATCGTCTGCCTCGATGATGTTCTTGAACCCCAGCTGAAGGAGAATGTTCTTGATGATGCGCCGCATGGTTGCAAAATCGTCTACCACCAAGACCCTCATGTTCGTATCCATGGCCATGCCCAAACCCTCCTCGATCTAGTTTCACTCCCCTTATCGGCGCTGAGGCGGCTTTCCCTAAGACTCGAAATAGTCGTCTCCCAACCGGTCCTTGAGCTTGGCCCGCAGTCTCGCCAGGGCCTTGCTGTGGAGCTGTGAGATGCGGCTTTCGGTGTAGCCCAGGATCTCGCCGATCTCGCGCATGGTAAGCCCCTCGTAGTAGTAGAGGCTCACCACGAGCTTTTCCTTCTCCGGCAGTTCGTCTATGGATTCCGCCAGGAGGTCGCGTAGCTCGAGGAGCTCGCAGTCCTCAAACGGGTCCGGCTGATCCGGGTCCTCGATGAGGTCGAAGATGTCCTCCTCGTTGAGGTCGGGGATCTTGCGCTTGATGCTGTCTATGTCCACGAAGGAAACGGTCTTCGTCTCCTCGAGCAGGCGATAGAACTCCTCGAGCGAGATCCCCAGGGCCTTGGCCACCTCGTCGTCCTCCGCCGGGCGCCCCAGCTCCTGCTCGAGCTCCAGATAGGTCTTTTCGAGCAGGGCCGCCTTTTTACGGATGGAGCGCGGCACCCAGTCCAGGGAGCGCAGTTCGTCCAGCATGGCCCCGCGGATACGAAACTCCGCGAAGGTCTTGAACTGGATGTTGCGGTTGGGATCGAACCGGTTGATGGCGTCTATCAAGCCCATGACGCCGGCGCTGATGAGATCGTTCACGTCCACGTTCGGTGGAAGCTTCATGGCCAGTCTGCCAGCCACGTACTTGATGAGGGGAGCGTATTTGACGATCAGTTCGTTGCGTTTGCGAACGTCGAGTTCCCCCTCGGATTCTTTGCGAGGAAAATCCGTGTTTTTGAGTGCGGTTTGTGCTTTCATGCGACAACCCCCATAATTTTTCGACCAAAGAATTTGAGTCCTCCATCAAAAGGAGCCTCGTCCAGGGAAAGGATCTGCTCGGCCAGATCCTCAAGGGCCTTGGCCCAAGGAGAATGCGGGAAGATCTCCAGGAACGGCCGCTGGAAACGCACGGCCTGGGAGACCCGCTGATCAAAGGGAAGGGCCCCCAAAAAGTTGAGGGAGACACTTCCCAGGAACCGTTCCACAACGCGCAGGAGCTGCCGGAAGATCTCTTCCCCCTGACGCGGATGCTGCACCCAGTTGACCACCAGATGAAACCTCTTCACGCCGTAGCGGCGATAGAGCACCTTGATGAGGGCGTAGACATCCGTAAGCGCCGTGGGCTCCGGCGTGCACAGGAGAAGGCGCTCCTGAGAGGCCAGGTTGAAGTAGAGGACGTTTTCCGAGATGCCCGCCGCGGTGTCGAAGAAGACCCAGGCGAAGTCGCGCGCCAGGGCGTCGAATTCTTCGAGGAGACGCAGCTTTTGCGGTTCGCTCAGCTGCGTGAGATCCACGATCCCGGAGCTGGCGGGAAGTATCTTCATCCCTCCGGGCCCCTCGATCATGACCTCCCTCAAGGAGGCGTGGCCCCTCAAGACGTCGCCCACGTGGCACTTGGGAGTGAGTCCGAAGAGGACGTCCACGTTGGCCAGACCGAGATCGCCGTCGAAGAGGAGGACCTTTTCCCCCTTCCGGCTCAGGGCGTAAGCCAGGTTGGCGGCCAGCGTGGTCTTCCCCACCCCGCCCTTGCCGCTGGAGACGGCAAAGACGCGCGGAAAAGAAGAAACTTCAAACGGCCGGGCCAGAGAAGCATCAAACATGGGTTCCCTCCAAGTCGAGATTCCTCAGGAGAAGGCTCAAGAGCCTCTTGGCGGTGGCCCTTTCGAAATCCTCCGGAACGCGATCCCCGGTGGAGAGGAAGCTCACCGGAGGAAGCCCGGGGGTGAAGATCCAGAAAAGCGGCCCCCCGTAGAGAAGCCCCTCGCTGTGCGTGAGGATGAGGGAACTCAGCGGCAGAGCCCGCAGACGTTCCCACAGGGCCTGAGCCAGGAGGGGGGCCTCTCCCGCGCGCATCACCAGGTTGACCCCTACTCCCTCAAGCGGTTTGAGGATGGCGGCCAACCTGGCCACGGGAAAGGACGGACCAAGCGCCGGGGTGTCCACCAGCACGTGGTCGCAGGAACCATACTTCGCCACGAGATCTTCGACCTCTTCGTCCCGGGCGAACCCCAGAGGAAACTCGAGGAACCGGGCGAAACGGCTTATCTGTTCCTTGGCCCCTACCCTTACGGAATCCAGAGAAATGATGGCCACCTCCTTTCCGGCATAGGAAAGTCTTGCGGCCAGCTTCACCAGGGAAGTGGTCTTCCCCACGCCTGCTGGCCCCACGAAGAACATGAGCCGCGGCAGTTCACGCGGACCTATCCTGCGGGAGACCCGGCGCGAGAGCTGATCGAGAAACTTCTCCTTGTCCAGGTCTCCGTTGTTCCCGAAGAGACGCAAGACCGTGGCCGGAATCCCCTGCTCGAGAAGCTGCTGAAAGAGCGGGCTCCTCGGTTTGAGCTGAGCGTTCAGCCCCCGGAGGAGCTCCTTGATCTCCTCGATCTCCTTGAGCACCACGGAGAAACCACTGCTTTCCTTGGGGCGCGGCTCCGAAACCGGCGGGTCCAGATCCACGGCCGCCGTGATCTCGTAGAGCAAACGGTTCCCCTCCTTCACGCGTCTCGTGGAGAGGATCACCGCGTCCTCTCCCAGCTGTTCCTTCACCTTGGCCAGGGCCTCTAGCGATGTCTTTCCGCGAAACTTTTGCACCTTCATCAGGTAAGCCTCACCGTCTCATGGATTTCTACGGTCACTTGAGGTGGTATTTCCGCCTGCGAGATAACCGCGGCCTGAGGAAGCGAACGCTCGATGAGCCGGCGCAGATGCCGGCGACTCACCGGACTGGAGAGAAAGACCGGATGGTATCCCAGCGCCGAAAGCCTCTCCGCCGCCTGCGTGAGGGCCGCCACGATGCGGCTTCCCACCTTGGGGTCAATGGTCAAGAAGGTGCCCTGATCCGTTCGTTGCAGCGCGCGACGCACGGCCTCCTCGATGTCCTCTCCCACGGCCACGGCGTGGAGCTTGCCTTCCTGGTCGAGGTAGGGTCTCACGATCACCCTGGCCAGCCGCTGACGCACGTATTCCGTGAGGAGGTCGGGGTCTTTCACGTTCTGTCCGTAGTCCGCGATGGCCTCGACGATGGTCAGGAGGTCGCGGATGGAAACGCGCTCCCTCACCAGGTTGTGGAGGACCTTCTGGACCACACCCAGGGGAACCACGTTCAGGCATTCCTCCACCGCCTTGGGATAGTGCTTGGCCAGGGCATCGAGGAGGCGCTGCACTTCCTGGCGCCCAAGGAGCTCGTCGGCGTGGGCCTTGATGACCTCGGCCAGATGGGTGATGAGGACCGTCGAGAGATCCACCACCGTGTAGCCGGCCAGCTCGGCCTCTTCGCGCTTTTCTTCCGGCACCCAGAGGGCCGGGAGCCCGAAGGCCGGTTCGGTGGTGGGGATGCCCTCGATCTTCTTCTTCACGTCTCCGGGATCCATGGCCAGATAGTGACCGGGCATGAGTTCGGCCCGGGCCACTTCTACTCCCTTGATGAGGATCACGTATTCACCGGGCCTGAGCTGCAGGTTGTCGCGCACGTGAAGAGGCGGCACGATGAGGCCCATCTCCATGGCGAACTGCCGCCGCAGGGTGCGAATCCTCTCGAGCAGATCGCCTCCCTGGCTCTCGTCCACCAGGGGAATGAGGGCGTAGCCCACCTCGAGCTCGAGGATGTCCACCATGAGGAGCTCTTCCACCGCCTCGGGCGTGGCGGATTCTTCGGGTTCAGCCGCGGCTTCCTCTTCCTCGGGCAGGGCCAGGGCCTTCTGGGTGCGATAGGCCAGATAGGCCAGACCGCCCATGAAAAGGGCCAGCACGGTGAAGGGAACGGTGGGAAGCCCGGGCATGAGGCCGAAGATGAAGACGATGACCGCCGCCAGGGCCAGGGCCTCCGGACGCATGGCGAATTGCTTGGCGAAGTCCCGCCCCATGCTGGCCTCAGCCGCCGCGCGGCTGATGATGATACCGGCGGAGGTGGAGACGATGAGGGCCGGGATCTGGGAGACGAGCCCGTCGCCGATGGTGAGAAGGGTGTAAGTCTGCGCGGCCTCGGAGATGGAAAGCCCCTTCTGAAGAGAACCGATGATGAGCCCGCCGACCACGTTGATGGCCATGATGATGAGACCGGC
>JAADCO010000027.1 GCA_013154385.1 Thermodesulfobacteriota bacterium | reverse complement strand
GGCCCAGGGCATCAGAGCTTGATCGTCTCTCCCGGAGAGAGGGTCTTGAGCTCCACTTCCGGAGCCATTTCCTTCAGGTGCTGCGCAAAGGCCTCCGGGGTTCCGGTGAGCAGAGGGAAGGTGCCATAGTGCATGGGGATGACTACCTTTGGTTTAAGGAGCTGGCAGGCCTTGGCGGCCTCGCGCGGGCCCATGACGTAATGGTCCCCGATGGGGATCATGGCCACTTCCGGCTGATAGAGTTCGCCGATGAGGGTGAGATCGTAGAAAAGACCGGTGTCTCCGGCATGATAGATCGTTCGTCCGTCTTCCAGACGCACGACGAAACCGGCAGGATCTCCGCCGTAAATTATGTTATCTTCTTCCTGCATGGAGGAGCTGTGCACCGCTTGAACCATCGTGATGGTGAGACCTTTGGTCCGGTAGGACCCACCGATGTTCATTCCCGTAACGTTCGGAAGCCCGTGAGCCAGGAGATACTGCTGAATCTCGTGAATGGCGATGACCTCCGTGGCTGCGGTGCGGGCGATTTCGAGCACGTTGCCCAGATGGTCCCCGTGGGCGTGGGTGATGAGGATGATATCGTACGGTCCGAGGTCTTTTTCCTGCGGGGCCTTGGGGTTGTCCAGCCACGGATCGATGAGGATGCGAATGCCTTCCGGGGTTACGATTTTGAACGTAGCATGACCGTAAAAGGTGATTTCCATGGCCGGGACCTCCAGGAGTTTTTGGAAACGCTTAAGTATTTCTACCCGTAAGCCGAAAGAAGAGTCAACCTCGAATCTGCGGTTGGCTGAGGAGGATGATCTCTCCTTCGTGTCTGTTTTGAGTCGTTCCTTTGAACGTTTTGGACCTTACGAGGAAATCATCCCCCGCTGGTTCCATGACCAATTCATCAAAACTTATATTTTCGAAGAGAACGGGCAGCGCGTGGGTTTTTTCATGCTGGGCTTGATGTGGCCCGTCTGGTTTTCGAGGATGCTGGATCTCATGGCCATCGCCGTGGTTCCAGAGAAGCGCGGCCGCGGCATCGGGACTTCGATGGTCGAAGCCGCGAAGAGGATCGCCCGGTCCAAGGGGTACCATTTCTTGCGCGCTCACGTGGGCTGTGACAACCAGCCGGCGCTGGCCCTCTTTCGCCGGGCATCTTTTCGCTTGAAAAAGAGGATCGAAAGATACTATCCTTCGGGCCTTGCGGCTTATGAATTTGTGGCGGACTTAAGAAACTAAGGAGGGGAGATCATGGCGGGGAAGAAAATCATCGTCAGGCGTGAGAAGAAACAGCCTTCAGCCTCGGCCGCGGCGCAGACCACGAGTTTCTTTGAGGAACTGAAGGGCAAGAAGATCGTCATTCAATCAAGGGCGGGCACGAGATACGAGGGCCTGTTCGAAGCCTACAAGGACGGGTTTTTCTGGCTCAAAGACGCCGAAATCGTGGGCCATACCTTTCGGGTGAAAACGGATTTGGTGGCGATTGATCGGGGGCAGACGGCGCATCTACACCTGGAACCCAAAGAAGTGGAAAAGATCAGTGAGGACTAGGAGTCTTTTTTCTTCTTGTTGGCTCGCTCGTCCAGCGAGCAGGTGGGAGAAGCTCAGGTAGGGATCCCGAATTTGGGCAACACCAACCTGTTGACCAAGATCCAGGCCACCACGACTAAGGCGATGATTAAGACTTCACCCATCTTTAACCTCCCCTGATGTGATCAAGGGCCCTCTTCAGGCGCTTGATTACGGTTTCTTTGCCCAGGATGTCCATGACTTCGAAGAGGCCCGGGCTCACCGTCCGACCGGTAAGGGCCACCCTTACCGGTTGAGCTATGTGCTTGAGCTTGAGCTGGTATTCTTCGGCAAGGGAACGAAAGAGGGTCTCAAGTGTCTCTTCTTTGAACTCGGGCAAGGCCTCTAACTCCCGTATGAGCCGTTCGAGAACCGGAGCGATGTCCTCTTTGAGGAATTTATCGGCGGCTTTGGGATCGAACTCTATTTCGTCCACAAAATAGAAGCGCATCATCTCGGCCATCTCTTTGAGCGTGCGCGCGCGGGGCTTCACGCTCTCCACCGCCTTGAGGAACCGCGGGTCCTGGGGCTCGCGAATCTCTATGCCCAGGGCCTTGAGAAAGGGAAGGACCTCGAGGGCCAGCTTTTCCGTTGGCTCCTGCCGAATGTAGTGGGCGTTTAGGGCCAGGAGCTTGTCCGGATCGAACCGCGCCGGAGACTTGGAGACCCGCGAAAGGTCGAACTTCTCGATCATTTCTTCCAGGGAAAAGATCTCCTGATCCCCGTAGGACCAGCCCAGCCGGACCAGATAGTTGCGCAGGGCCTGGGGAAGGAAGCCTTCGTCCCGGTAGGCCAGGATGGAGAGCGCGCCGTGGCGCTTGGAGAGCCGGCTCCCGTCCGGCCCGAGGATCATCGGGACGTGGGCGTACTTGGGCGGCTCCGCGCCCAGGGCCTTGAAGAGGAGGATCTGCTTGGGGGTGTTCGAGAGATGGTCGTCTCCCCGGATGACGTGCGTTATCCCCATGGTGAGATCGTCCACCACCACCGCGAACTGATAGGTGGGGATGCCGTCGGGCCGCATGATGACGAAGTCGTCGAGTTCCTGATGGTCGAAGGCCACCGGCCCCCGGATGAGGTCCTCGACCACGGTGGTGCCCACGGGCGGGGTCTTGAAGCGCAGCACGCGTCCGGGGCCGGGCCCCAGGTCCTTGTCGCGGCAGGTGCCGTCGTATTTCGGCTTGCGCCCTTCGGCCAGCGCGCGCTTGCGCTTTTCTTCGAGGAGCTCCGGCGGGCATTCGCAGTAATACGCCTTGCCCTCGCGATAGAGCTTGTCCGCGAATTCGCGGTAGACGTCCAGCCGCTCCATCTGAAAGTAGGGGCCTTCGTCCCATTCGAGCCCCAGCCATTCGAGGGCCTCGCGGATGGAATCCACGTACTCCTGACGGGAACGCTCGCGGTCGGTGTCTTCAAAGCGCAGGAGAAAGACACCGCCGTGGTGGCGGGCAAAAAGCCAGTTGAAGAGCGCCGTGCGCGCTCCGCCAAGATGCAGATGCCCGGTCGGACTGGGTGGAAAACGTGTCTTTACCTTGCTCATCACGGGGCCCGTATTTTACCGGATAATGATCCCGGCGTAACCCACCACCTGGTAAAAATCTCCGGTGATCTCCCCGGAGGTGGCGTACTTTACCAGCTCACCGCCCCTGGCTCCGAGCCCTTTGGCCGCCACCAGGGTGGCGGCGGTGGGCACCACGCCGCACATGCTGATCTTTTCCCGCACCACCACCTCGATCAGCCCCACGTGATCGAGCTCGAGGATGCGCTGGATGGCCATCATGTCCTTTTCCTTGGCCACGGAATGGGGCACGTAGTGGCTCATGTCCGTGCTGGCCACGAGGAGCACCGGAGCGCCGTACTGAGAGATGGCCCGGGCCGTGGCGAGCCCGATGTCTTCTATTTCCGGCAGCGAGAGCATGGAGAGACAGATGGGCACGATGCGCACGCGGGGGTTCAGATACTGGAGAAACGGCACCTGCACTTCCAAGGAGTGTTCGTAGAGATGGGCCTGGGCGTCGTCTTCGAGGACCTGGCTCTCGGCAAGGATCAGGCGCGCGAGCTCTTCGTCTATCTCCACCGGACCGAAGGGCATCTGCCACACTCCGGAGGCCATGATGGCCGCCGGTTGTCCGAGGCCCGTGTGGTTGGGCCCCATGATGACCACGGTGTCCGGGACGATGATGCGCCCGTAGACCTCTCCGGCCACGTGTCCGGAGTACATGTATCCGGCATGGGGACAGACCGCCCCGATGACCATTTCCCGAGGCTCCCGTATCTTCAGGTAGGTTTCGATCTCCCGTTTCAGGAGCTCGGGGTTGGCTTCGTAAAAGCGCCCCGCCACCGCTGGCATTCTGATCATGGAGTCACCTCCTCCTTGGACTACTTGCAAAATAAGGGGCCTGAGCTTGTCAGTAAAGGGTGGCTTTGGTAACTTGAGCCTAAACCTTCCTTACGAGGCACTACTTGCATGTTTCGTTCTCTAGCTGGCTGGTTTTCTACCGATCTAGCGGTTGATCTTGGTACGGCCAATACCCTGGTGTACGTCAAGGGCAAGGGAATCGTTCTGCGCGAACCTTCCGTGGTGGCGGTGCGTTCCGACGGGCGCGGAAAGAGAGTGCTGGCCGTGGGCCAGGAAGCCAAACGCATGCTCGGCCGCACGCCGGGAAACATCCACGCCATCCGTCCGCTGAAAGACGGAGTCATCGCGGACTTCGAGGTGGCGGAAGCCATGTTGCGATATTTCATCGAAAAGGTGCACAATCGCCGCATCTTCGTGCGTCCGCGCGTCATCGTGAGCGTGCCTTCGGGCATCACCCAGGTGGAGCGGCGCGCGGTGCGCGAGTCCGCCGAGTCAGCCGGCGCCCGCGAGGTCTATCTCATCGAGGAACCCATGGCCGCGGCCATCGGGGCCGGGCTTCCCATCACCGAACCCACGGCCAACATGGTGGTGGACATCGGTGGAGGAACGACGGAAGTGGCGGTGATCTCGCTTGCCGGCATCGTCTACTGCAACTCCGTGCGCGTGGCCGGCGACAAGATGGACGAAGCCATCATGAACTTCATCAAGCGCAAGTACAACCTGCTCATCGGTGAACACACGGCCGAGCAGATCAAGATCGAGATCGGAAACGTCCTCCCCGAGCCGCCTTACGAAGAGATGGACATCAAGGGCCGTGACCTCATCACCGGTGTTCCGAAGACCATCACCGTCAACGCGGAGGAGATCCGCGAGGCCATCCAGGAACAGGTGGACATCATCGTCGAGGCCATCAAGGATGCGCTGGAACAGACCCCGCCGGAGCTCGCGGCGGATATCGTGGACAAAGGGATCGTGCTCACCGGAGGCGGTGCCCTCCTCAAGAACCTCGACCGTCTCATCCGCCAGGAGACGCAGCTTCCGGTGATCGTGGCCGAAGATCCCCTCTGTTCGGTGGTGCTTGGTTCTGGTCGTGCTCTGGACAACATCCACATCCTACGAGAGATAATGCTGCGATAGCCCGTGTCTTCTTCTTCCCGCCCTCGGAAAATACTTTCCCTCTTCCTCCTGATCCTCCTTGGGATGGTGGCCATGACGCTTGTCTTCGGCGGGCTTGGCGGGGAAAAGAAGCTCTCCTACGGAGAGCGCCTGAATCTCAAGCTGCTCGGGCCCTGGTCGGAGAAGGCCAGCGAGGGCGGATTCGGTCTGCGCTCCCTCTGGCGGAAATACCTCTGGCTGGTGGGGGTGGCGGAAGAGAACGAGCGGCTGAGGAGGGAGATCCTCCAGTTGCAGGCGGAACTGGCCCGCCTCAAGGAAAAAGAAAAGGCCTACGAACGGCTCGCGCGTCTGCTGAAGGTCTCTTCCTTCGTGGAGGGCGAGGTCGTCGAGGCCCAGATCATCGGCAAGCCCCTGGGTAGCTGGCAGGCCATGGTCGTCATCAACAAGGGCATCAAGGACGGCGTCCTCCCGGAGATGCCCGTGCTCAGCGCCGCCCCGCGGAAGGGCGCGGCTCTGGTGGGCCAGGTGGTGGCGGCCGAAGACCACTACGCCAAGGTGCTCCTCTTGCTCGACCCTTCGAGCGCCGTGGACGTGTTGGTGCAGCGTTCCCGCCAGCGCGGCATCCTGCGGGGGCAGGGGAAGGACGTCTGCCTGCTGGACTACGTGCCCGCCGAAGCCGACGTCCGCGAAAACGATCTCGTGATCACCTCCGGGTTCGACGGGGTGTATCCCAAGGGAATCCTCGTGGGCACCGTGAAACGGATCTATCCCGGGCGCCTCAAGGGGCTCTTTCGCCCCATCGAGGTGGAACCCGCGGTTGACTTTGAATCCCTGGAGGAGGTCGTCGTCCTCCAGAAGAAGCCCAAGAAATGAGAGTCCTCATCTATCATCTGCTGCTCCTCTTGGTGTTCCTCTTCTATCAGTTCCTGGCGGCGGTCTTCAGCCCCCCGCTCTTCGATCCCTTCTTTCCGCTCCTCCTGGGCGGTCTGTTCTGGCGGTTCCCTTCCTGGCATCTGTTCCTGGCGGTCTTCTTCTGGGGGTTGGTGAACGACACCTTTTCCTTCCTCGTGCCCGGTTCGTCGGTCATCGCCTATGCCTTCGGGCTCTTCCTCTTCTGGCAGCTCAAGAGGAAGCTTGCCCTGAGGGGCTTTTTCCCGGCGCTGGTCTCGCTCCTCATCTCCATCTCCGTTTGCGAGCTCCTGCGCCTCTGGATCATTCCCGTGCTGTTGGAACTTCCTCTCCCGGTGCCGGGGTTTTATTTTATAGGGCGACTCCTTCTGGGGACCCTCACTTGGGGTTTCCTCTGCTGGGTCTTTTGCCAATTTTCCTTGGTGAGGAACTTCCTTGAGATATCATCAACTGTTTAGCCCCGAAGAACCGGACCCTTTCGAGCGCCGCCTTCGCGGGACGATCATCTTCATCGCGGGGGTCTTTCTCCTCCTCTTTCTGAAGCTCTTTTTCCTCCAGATAATCAAGGGCGAGCACTATCGCGAGCTGGCGCGCCGCCGGAGCCTCAAGGTCTTCCTCCTCTCGGCCCCGCGGGGAAACATCTACGATCGTCGGGGGATCCTCCTTGCAGGCAATTCTCCTTCCTTTGCCCTGGCGGTGGATCCCAAGATCATCCGCGGGCCGCAGGGAGACGAGATCCTCAAGCGTCTGGCCGAGATCCTGGGGGAAGAGTTCCCTTCGCTCAAGCAACGCTATCTCCTGGCCCGCCGCGGCACGGGCACCAATCAGGTCATCCTGGCCTTTGACCTCGACCGCGACACGGTGGCGAAGATCGAGGCCCGCCGCTACTTCCTGCCCGGGGTGGACATCATCGTCGAGCCCACCCGTTACTATCCTTTCGGGTCCGAATTGTTCCATCTGGTGGGCTACGTTTCCCGCATCAACGCCGAGGAACTCAAGAGGCTCGCCCCGCAGGGCTTTACCGCCGACGACTTCCTGGGCCGGGCCGGGCTCGAGGCCCAGTTCGACGAGCGGCTGAGGGGCAGAAAAGGCCGGAGGCTCGTGGAGATAGACGCGCGGGGCCGCATCCGCCGGGTGGTGGCCGAGGAGGCGCCGGTGATGGGCGAAAGCCTCGTCCTCACCGTGGACGTCTTCTGGCAGCGTCTGGCCCATCGGTTGCTGGAAGGACAGGCCGGGGCCATCGTGGTCATGGATCCCCGGGACGGACGCCTCCTTTCCCTGGTGAGTCATCCCGGGGTTGATCCCATGTACTTCGTCAAGGGCTTCCCGCCCAAGGAATGGGAAAAGATCCGGAAAGACGAGAAGCACCCCCTGCTGAACAAGGCCTTTTCGGCCTATCCTCCGGGCTCCACCTTCAAGGTGGTCACGGCCATGGCCGCGCTTGAAAAAAGGGTCGTCACCCCGGCGACGACCTTCTTCTGCAAGGGCTACTATCGGCTGGGGCGCCGCATCTTTCGTTGCTGGCGTTCCTGGGGGCACGGGGAAGTCAATCTGGTGAAGGCCCTTGAGGTCTCCTGCGACGTCTACTTCTACCGCGTGGGAGAAGAAGTAGGGATAGACTATCTTTCCCGCATGGCGCGCGCGTGCGGGCTCGGACGCCCCACGGGCCTCGGTTTCCCGGGGGAGAAGGCCGGGCTCGTCCCGGACAGGGCCTGGAAGATGCGCGTCTTTCACGAACCCTGGCAGAAGGGTGAGACGCTGAACGTGGCCATCGGCCAGGGGGCGCTCAAGGTCACGCCCCTCCAGCTGGCCAAGCTGCTTTCGGCGGTGGTCAACGGCGGCACGCTCTATCGGCCCTGGTGCGTGGTTCAGCTCCTCGACCCCTACGGGGAAGTCGTGGACGAGTTCAGACCGCAGGAGGACGGCAAGCTACCGGTGAAGCCGCGCACCCTCTACTACGTGAAGAAGGGGCTCGTGGCGGCGGTAAACGGCAAGGAGGGCACGGGCCGGGCCGCGCGCATGGAAGACATCACCGTCGGCGGAAAGACCGGAACGGCCCAGGTGGTGGGCATGAAAAAGCGCATCCACAGCAAGAAACTCCCCTATCTCAAGCGGGACCACGCCTGGTTCATGGCCTTTGCGCCGGCGGAGAAGCCCGAGATCGTGATCGTCGTCTTCGTGGAGCACGGGGGGCACGGTGGCTCGGCGGCGGCCCCCATCGCCGGCAAGTTTCTCAAAGCTTACTTCAAGGGAGAGCATCCTTCGTGAAACTAGGGCAACATTCGCTAAAGATTGACGGCTGGCTCATCCTCTTCGTCATCATCCTCCTGGTGTGCGGGGCGCTCAATCAGGCGAGCGCCACGATGGGGGGGCTCCTTTTCAAGAAACAGATGGTCTGGTTCGGCCTGGGGTTCCTCCTCATGATGGCCATAGCCCTGAGCGACTATCAGCGCTTGCTCTCACCGCGCCTCATCTTCGGGATCTACCTCTTTCTCCTGCTCGTCCTGCTCATCCTCGACCTCAAACACACGCGCTGGTTGCGCATAGCCGGCGTGGGCATCCAGCCCTCGGAGTTTGCCAAGCTCGTCCTGATCCTCGTCTTCTCTCTCGTCCTCCACCGGCGGGATCAGGATCACCTCGATCTCCGCACCTTCGGCATCCTCACCCTCCTGGCCTTTCCGCCCATCGTCCTGGTGGCGGCCGGAGACCTCGATCAGGGCGGAATGCTCTTTCTCATCTATCTCTCCTACGTCTTTTTGGCCGGTGTCCCGCGAAGGTTGCTCATCGGGCTGGCGGTGATCGTGCTGGTTGCGGCGGTGACCCTGGGCCCCAAGGTCTGGATGGTCCTGAAACCCTATCAGCGGGCGCGGGTGGCGGCGTTCCTCAATCCCGAGGCCTTTCGCCTGGATCGCGGCTACCAGATCTTGCAGGCCCTCATCGCCGTGGGTTCCGGGGGGCTCACGGGCTTCGGCTTCAAGGAGGGGCTCTCGAGCCGGCTCAACTATCTCCCGGAAAAACACACGGATTTGGCCTTTGCCGTCTGGGCCGAGGAGTGGGGGTTCATCGGGGCGGCCACGGTGATCTTCCTCTTCGGGGCGCTCATCTACCGTCTGTTGCGTCTGGCGATAGAGGTGCGGGAACCTTTGGGCCGCACGATTCTCGCGGGGGTGGCCATCATGATCTTCTGGGAGGCGTTTATCAACCTGGGAGGCATCCTCCATCTCCTGCCCGTGGCCAGCGTCCCCCTCCCGTTCCTCAGTTACGGAGGATCGTCGGTTCTGGTCAATCTCATGGCGATAGGCCTGGCTCTAAGCATTTCTCGCAAGCGCTATTCCTTCCGTTAAGCGGACGTTAAGCTGATAGAATTACAAAAACTGAATTTTTCGCCTTAAATTGCCTTTTTTGGCCCTTAAAAGACCTTTGACACGCCATCTGAAATGATGTAAAAGCGCCATCATGAATGGCAATTCAGTTAAAATTCCCAAAAAGAGGGGTTTATAGATGCTGAGTTTTGACATCACTCTCTGGATCCAGATCATCGAAGCTCTCATCCTCACCGCCATCCTGAACGTCATCCTCATCAAGCCGGTCATGCAGATCTTCAAAGACCGGGAGCAGAAGTTCAACGGTTTGCGGGAAGACATCGAACGTTTTACCCGCGGGGCGGAGGAAGCGCTTCAGCAGTATCAGCAGCGCCTGAACGAGGCCCGCATGGAGGCCATGCGCAAGAGGGAGGAGCTCAAGCAGATGGCCAAGGCGGAGGAGCGGAAGATTCTTGAGGCGGCCACCAAGGAGGCCGAGCAGCTCAAGAAGCAGATGCTCTCCGAGCTCTCCCAGCAGCTCCAGCAGGTCAAGCAGTCTCTTCAGGCGCAGATCGAAACCTTTGCGATGTCCATTGCGCAGAAGCTCTTGGGGAGGTCTTTATGATCGGCCGGTTTTTAGGGGCTCTTTTTCTCGGGTTGGTTTTGGCGTTAGCGGTACCGGTGTGGGCGCAGGAGGGTCATGAGGCCCCGGCGGTCCACGAGCAGGTGGAAAAGGCGGCTCACGACGTAGGAGAGGCGGCGCACGAGGCGGCCACCGAGGTGAAGCACGGGGCCGAAGCCCTGGGAGAGGCGGTGAAGCACGGGGCGGAGGCCGTGGGTGAGGCCGCGCACGAGGCGGTCCACGGTGGTGAGCACGGTGCGCACGAGGTCAAGCCCCACGTAACCAAGTCGCAGCTGCGCAATCTCCTCTGGTGGACGGTCAACTTCCTCGCCCTCTTGATCATCCTGATCAAATTCGGGCGTCAGCCCATCGTTGATATGTTCCGTTCTCGTCGCGAATCCATCGAGAACGAGTACAAGGAACTCCAGGAGAAGCGTCGCGAGGCCGAGGCCCGCTATCAGGAATACGAGAAGAAGCTCGCCACGCTTGAGGAGGAGGCCAAGAAGATCATCGAGGCCTTCATCGAGCAGGGCGAGAAGGAGAAGGAGCGGATCATTGCCGAGGCCAAGGCCGCGGCGGAGCGCATCAAGCAACAGGCCGAGTTTTACGTGCAGCAAGAGCTAGAGAAGGCGCGAGCGGAGCTCCGTAAGGAAGTGGCGGAGCTTTCGGTTCAGCTTGCAGAAAAGATTATTCGTGAAAAGATCACGCCTGAGGACCATAAGCGTCTGGTCCAAGAATTCATCGAAAGGGTGGTGCACTAGTGATTAGGACAATCATAGCCCTAAAGTACGCTCGGGGTCTGTTTGCTGCCGGTAAGGAAGACGGCCGGTTCAAGGAGTACGGCGAGGAACTCCAGCGCGTGGCGGAGTTTCTCAAGGGTCAGCCCGAAATCTTGGAGGCCCTTGAGAGCCCCATCTATCCTCCGGATCTCAAGATGGAGATCGTCGAGGAGCTGATCAAGGGGCTCCAGGTGGACGAGGCGGTCGCCAAGTTCCTGCGGCTGTTGGTGGAGAAGCGCCGCATCCAGTTCATCGCCGACATTGCGGCGGCTTATCAGCAGCTGCTCGACGAGGAGCTCGGCATCGCGCGCGCTGAGGTCCGCGTGGCCACGCCCTTGGATGAAGAGATGCAGAAGGCTCTGGCTGAAGCCCTTTCCAAGAAGATCGGTCGGGAAGTGGTCCTCCAGATCGTGGAAGATCCGGACATCCTTGGTGGAGTGGTGGCCAGGGTAGGTGATCTGGTCCTGGATGGTAGCATCCGGGCCCAGTTAGAGAAATTTAAAGAATCCATTATAAGGGGTGAGGTGTCCTGATGCAGGGGATCAGAGTAGAAGAAATTAGCGATCTTATTAAGAAGCGGATTGAAGAGTATGAGAAGAAGGTAGATCTCAATGAGATGGGCGTGGTCATCTCCATCGGAGATGGTATCGCCCGCGTCTATGGTCTGCGTAACTGCCAGGCCATGGAGCTCATTGAGTTCCCTGGCGGCGAAATGGGAATCGCCCTCAACCTCGAGTTCGACAACGTGGGTGTGCCCGTCATGGGTGACGCCACGAAGATCAAAGAGGGCGACATCGCCAAGCGGACCGGGCGTATCGCGGAAGTCCCGGTAGGAGAGGCGGTGCTCGGTCGCGTGGTGGATCCCTTGGGTCGTCCCATAGACGGTAAGGGGCCCATCAACACCAAGGAGTACCGCCGTATCGAGCTCAAGGCCCCGGGTATCATTGAGCGTCGTCCGGTGCACGAGCCCATGTACACCGGGCTCAAGGCCATCGACGCCATGACCCCCATCGGACGTGGACAGCGTGAGCTCATCATCGGCGACCGTCAGACGGGAAAGACGGCCATCGGTATTGACTCCATCATCAACCAGAAGGACAGCGACATCTACTGCATCTACGTAGCCTCCGGGCAGAAGAAGGCTTCGGTGGCCCAGATCGTTGAGGTCCTGCGGCGTTACGGAGCCATGGAATATACGACGGTGGTTGCGGCCTGCGCTTCCGACCCGGCCACCTTGCAGTACATCGCGCCTTACGCCGGTTGTGCGATGGGCGAATACTTCCGTGATTCCGGTCGTCACGCCTTGATCGTCTACGACGACCTCTCCAAGCAGGCCAACGCCTACCGTGAAGTGTCCTTGCTTCTGCGTCGTCCTCCTGGCCGTGAGGCTTATCCGGGCGACATCTTCTACAACCACTCCCGTCTCCTGGAGCGTGCGGCGAAACTCAACGAGAAACACGGTGCCGGTTCGCTGACGGCGCTTCCCATCGTTGAGACCCTCCAGGGTGACGTGTCGGCCTATATTCCGACCAACGTTATCTCCATTACCGACGGTCAGGTCTATCTCGAGCCGAGCCTCTTCTTCGCCGGTATTCGTCCGGCGATTAACGTCGGTCTTTCGGTTTCCCGCGTTGGAGGTGCGGCTCAGATCAAGGCCATGAAACAGGTGGCTGGTAGGCTCCGTCTGGAGCTCGCGCAATATCGAGAGCTCGCCGCCTTTGCCCAGTTCGGTTCGGAGCTCGACCGTGCGACGCAGCGGGTACTCCACCGTGGTGCGCGTCTGACGGAGATCCTCAAGCAGCCGCAATATCAGCCTTTGCCGGTAGAGAAGCAGGTCTGCATCCTCTTCGCCGGAACGCGAGGCTTCCTGGACGAGATGCCGCTTGACGTCTTGGCGGATTACGAAAAGGAGCTCTACGAGTTCATCGGTTCTCGTTATCCGGAGATCTATCAGGAGATCAAAGAGAAGCAGGAGATCAGCCCCGAGTTGGAAGAGAAGATGAAGAAGGTCTTTTCCGAGTTCAACGAAGAATTCAAGGCGCGGCACAACGTAGAACCGGTTCCGGTGCCCTAAAGAAGAGGACAGGTGAGGAAAGATGCCGAACCTAAGAGACATTAAGCGCAAGATAGAAGCGGTCAAAAAGATTGGCCAGATTACGAAGGCGATGAACATGGTGGCCGCGGCCAAACTGCGCGGCGCCCAGGATCGGGTGGAGAAGTTTCGGCCGTACGCCACCAAGTTCAAGGAAGTGATCCACGAGCTCGTGGGGTCCGGCGCGGTCAACACCTCGCAGTTCGAGCTCATGCGGGAGCGCCCGGAAGTGAAGAAGGTGGAGATCATCCTCATCACGGCGGACCGCGGGCTCTGTGGAGCTTTCAACGCCAACCTCATCAATACCTGCGAGCGGTTCATTCGCGAGCAGCGCGCCAAAGGACGGGATGTCTCTCTCATCTGCGTCGGTAAGAAGGGTGCGCAGTACTATCGGAAGTTCGACATCGTGCGCGAGTCCTACGAAGAGATCATGAGCCGGGTGGAGATGTTCAACGCGCGCGCGGTGGCGCGGGAAGCGATGAGGGCCTTTATCGACGGAGAGGTAGACGAGACCTATCTCATCTACGGATATTTCGTCAACGTGGTCCGTCAGGTCCCCAAGACGGAGAAGCTCCTTCCCATCTCCGTGGAGAAAGAAGAAGGGGTGGAAGAGACCGAGAAGAAGATTTCCGGTTCGTACATCTACGAGCCGGAGCCCGAGGAGCTTTTTGAACAGATCTTGCCCCTTTACGTGAACACGCGCGTCTTTGCCGGAATGTTGGAGACGGCGGTCAGTGAACAAGCGGCGCGGATGACGGCCATGGATAACGCCAATCGTGCCTGCGGTGACATGGTCCAGAGCCTTACGCTCCTCTTCAACAAGACGCGTCAAGCTTCGATTACCAAGGAGTTGATGGACATTGTGGGCGGTGCGGAGGCCCTGAGGAAGGGCTAACGGATATGGTGGGCAGTGCGGAAGCCCTTAAAGGATAGCAAAGTTTAACAAGGAGGAAGAGGCGTTATGGCCGAAGAAAAAGTAATTGGAAAAATCGTTCAGGTTACGGGTCCCGTAGTGGACGTTGAGTTCCCACCGGGTAAGGTGCCGAAGATCCTTGACGCCTTGCGGGTGACCAACCCGGCCATTGACGATCGTGAATGGAATCTCGTGCTCGAGGTTGCGCAGCACCTTGGTGATAACGTAGTTCGGACCATCGCTATGGACACCACCGACGGTTTGGCTCGTGGTCAGGAGGTAATGGCCACGGGGCAACCCATCGTTGTTCCCGTTGGAAAGGCGGTTTTGGGCCGCATCATGAACGTGGTCGGCGATCCGGTGGACGAAGCGGGACCTATCAATACCGACAAGAAGTATCCCATTCACCGTCCTGCCCCGGCCTTTACCGAGCAGGACGTGACCATCCGCGTCCTTGAAACCGGCGTTAAAGTGCTCGACCTTCTGGTTCCCTTCCCCCGAGGCGGTAAGATGGGAACCTTCGGCGGCGCTGGCGTGGGCAAGACCGTCGTCATGATGGAGATGATTCACAACATTGCTATGCAGCACGGTGGTATCTCCGTGTTCTGCGGGGTTGGAGAGCGGACCCGTGAAGGGAACGACCTCTACCTCGAAATGAAGGAGTCCGGGGTTATCGACAAAGCGGCCCTGGTTTACGGACAGATGAACGAGCCTCCGGGAGCCCGTGCGCGAGTGGCTCTCACCGGAGTTACGGTGGCGGAATACTTCCGTGACGAAGAAGGTCAGGACGTGCTCTTCTTCGTCGACAACATCTTCCGCTTCACCCAGGCGGGTTCCGAGGTTTCGGCGCTCCTCGGTCGTATCCCCTCGGCCGTCGGTTACCAGCCCACTCTGGCCACGGACTTGGGTGCGCTCGAGGAACGGATTACCTCGACGACCAAGGGCTCGATTACCTCTCTGCAGTGCGTCTACGTGCCGGCCGACGACTTGACCGACCCGGCTCCGGCTACCACCTTCGCCCACCTGGACGGTACGGTGGTTCTTTCGCGTCAGATCGCCGAGCTCGGAATCTACCCCGCCGTGGACCCGCTCGACTCTCAGTCCCGAATCCTTGACCCGAACATCCTGGGTGAGGAGCACTACCAGGTGGCCCGACAGGTCCAGCAGGTGCTCCAGCGCTATAAGGACCTCCAGGACATCATCGCCATCTTGGGTATGGACGAGCTCTCCGAAGAGGACAAGATCATCGTGTCCCGAGCTCGTAAGATTCAGCGTTTCCTCTCTCAGCCCTTCCACGTGGCCGAGCAGTTCACCGGAGTTCCCGGTCGTTACGTGAAGCTCGAAGACACGATTCGGGGCTTTAAGGAGATCCTCGAAGGTAAGTACGACGACCTCCCCGAGCAGGCCTTCTACATGGTGGGTACCATTGAGGAGGCCGTGGAGAAGGCCCGTCAAATGGCTGCTGGAGGTTAATGATGGCTCGTATTCTCTTGGAGATCGTTACACCGGACCGCCTAGTGGTTAGTGAGGAAGTAGACCTGGTTACCGCGCCCGGGGTGGCAGGTGAGTTCGGTGTCCTGGCTAACCACGCCCCGATGGTGGCGGCCATCAAGATCGGTGAGTTGCGTTATCGCGTGGGTGATCGGGTGGAGTACCTTGCGGTGAGCGGTGGCTTCTGCGAGGTGAGCAACAACAAGATCACCTTCCTCTGCGAGGCCGCGGAGAGGGCGGAAGAGATAGACGTCGAACGCGCCTTGCGGGCCAAGGAGCGGGCGGAACGCCGCATCCAGGAGGCCCTGGCCAAGGCGGAGAAGATAGATCTAGCCCGGGCGCAGGCGGCGCTCCAGAGGGCTTTGGTACGCCTTCGGGTGGCCGAACACGTGAGGCGCCCAGCAGCTAGATAGATTCCCGTTCATCCAAAGAGACCAAAAGGGGCAACTTCGGTTGCCCCTTTTTTATTTGTGGAGGTGTGGGTATGAAGTTGGCCACGATCATTTTGGCCGCGGGCAAGGGCACGCGTATGAAGTCTCCCTATCCCAAGGTCCTTCATCTCCTGGCCGGGGAACCCATGGTGGTCCACGTCCTGGAGACGGCTCGCACCCTTTCGCCGGACCGCATCCTGGTGGTGGTGGGCTACAAGGCCGAGCTGGTGCGCGAGGCCTTGAGGAACTATCCCGTGGAGTTCGTGGAGCAGAAGGAACAACTGGGCACCGGAGACGCCGTCAGGAGATGCGAAGGGGCCCTGGCGGATTTTTCCGGAGAGATCCTGGTCCTTTGCGGAGACGTGCCCCTCTTGCGCCCCGAGACCCTGGAGGGGCTTCTGGCCGAACATCGCCGCCGCAAAGCCGTGGTCACCGTGCTCACCGCCGAAGTGGAAGACCCCTTTGGTTACGGACGGATCGTGCGTGACGAGCGCGGTCTGGTGCGCCGCATCGTCGAGGAGAAGGACGCCAGCGAAAAGGAAAGGGCCATCAAGGAGGTCAACAGCGGGACGTACGTCTTTCAGGCCGACTATCTCTTCTCCGCGCTCAAGGAGATCCGCCCGGAAAACGTCCAGAAGGAATACTATCTCACCGACGTGGTGGAGATCGCCGTCAACCGGGGTCTTCCGGTGGCCGCCCATCGGGTACCCGAAGCCACGGAGATCCTCGGGGTCAACAGTCAGGAAGAAAGGGCCAGGGTGGAGGGAATCTTTCAGGACCGGCTGAGAAAGAAGTTCATGAAAGAAGGGGTCACCCTCATCCTCCCCGAGACCGTCTATCTGGAAAGAAGGGTGAGGATCGAGCCCGGGGCCACCATCTTTCCCCACGTGGTCCTGCGCGGAGAGACGCGCATCGGACCGGAGGCAAAGGTGCTCAGTTTTTGTTATCTTGAGGACGTTGAGGTCGGCCCGGGGGCGGAAGTCGGTCCGGGCTTGAGGCTCAAAGGCTGGCAAGTTCCACCGGGGACCAGATTGATAGATTGGGGTTTTAAAGGTTAATGCGTTGACGCTCAGATCTCACTTTAGCAAACTGAAAGAGGAGGGCTTATGGAATTTCAGGAGATCCGTCTCCTTGAGGAAAAAATCGAGGCTTTGCTGGGGGTATTGCAGGATTTGCGCCGGGAAAAGGAAGAATTGCTCGCTCAATTGCGGCAGAAAGAGGAAGAGATTTCCGGCCTGCGCACGGAACTTTCGCGCCTCCGGGAAGAGCGCGATCTCATAAAGGAGAAGGTCCAGGGCCTTCTCTCAAGAATAGACCAATTGCTAACGGGCTAGAGTTTTGGAACGCATCGTTGATTTCCACCTTTTGGGTCAGACCGTCTCCCTCCGGACGGATCTTCCGGAGGAGATGGTGGTGGAGATTCAACAGCTTTTGAAGGAGAAAGAAGAAGAGATTCGCCGCAAATATCGGTTTTTACCGCCGCTTAAAGTGGCCATTTTGCTGCTCTTACAAATCTGCGGAGATTATGTAAAAATGAAAAGAGATTACGAGGCCTTTCGCCGGGCCCTTTTAGAGAAGGCGAGCTTGATCGAAGAATATCTGGAGAAGGAGAAGGGTTCCCTGGGGTGTTCGTGATTAACCCATCAGCCCGCCGAGCCAACAGCGAGACCTTTGGGGGGCTCCTCTCCTGCCGGAGGCACACTCCCGCAGGGGAGAAGCCGTACGGCAGGATGAGCCGCCCACGTACAGGGAGGGGTCTCGAGCGGGCCGGTTAACACGGCACCCCGGGGTCTATTTTTATAGCAAGGCCCCGTGAGGGATAGAGATATTTACGCGGTTGGCGGTAGGTGAAAGGAAAGAGTCAACAGGCCTTAGGCCTGAGAAATATGCTCAAAGATAAGGCTTTGGAAACCAAAGTAAAGAGGTTTTGGCTTTAGAAAGAGGGTTTAACAAGGCCTAAAAGTCTTTTGTGTCCTTCCTTTCACCCACCCGCTCCTCGTCCCCACGGGGTTTAGAGATAGATCACAAGGAGGTCAGACCATGGAATGGGTCCTCGTGGGACTTGTCTTACTCGTGGGAGTGGGGGCAGGGATCCTCGCCGGTATCGAATACAAGAAGCGAAAAGACGCCAAGCAGCTCGCCGGGGTAGAACAGCAGGCCCGGGAGATCCTCGACGCCGCGCGCAAGGAAGCCGAAAACCTCAAGCAGGAAGCCAGACTGGCCGCCCGAGAGGAAGCCCTCAAGTACAAGGAGGAAATCGAACGCGAATTCGAAGGCCGCAAGCAGAAACTGGCCGAGCTCGAAAAGCGGCTTTCCGAGAGGGAGTTCAACCTGGAGCGCCGGGGCGAGCAGCTTGAGCGTCGGGAACGGGAGCTCAATCAGAAAGAAGAGGCCCTGCGTCAGCGCGAGGAGACCCTGCGGTCCAAAGAGAGCGAATACGAGGAACTCATCAACGCCCAGAAGGAAGAGCTTGAGCGGGTAGCCCAGATGACCATGGAAGAGGCCCGGGAGATCGTGCTCAAGAAGGCGGAGGAAGAGGCCCGTGAGGAAGCGGCGCGCACCCTCATGCGCATCGAGACCGAGACGCGCGAGGAGGCCAACCGTCGGGCGCGCGAGATCCTGGCCCTTGCCATTTCCCGGTGCGCCGCGGAGTTCGTGGCGGAAAAATCGGTTTCGGTGGTGCCTCTGCCCAGTGAAGAGATGAAGGGCCGCATCATCGGGCGCGAGGGCAGAAACATCCGGGCGCTGGAGGCCGCCACCGGGGTTGATCTCATCATTGACGACACACCCGAGGCCGTGGTGCTTTCGGCCTTCAATCCCCTGCGGCGCGAGGTGGCGCGCATCGCCCTTGAGCGTCTCATCTCCGACGGCCGCATCCATCCGGCACGCATCGAAGAGGTGGTGCGCAAGGTGGAAGAAGAACTCGAAGCCACCATCAAGGAGGTGGGGGAGCGGGCCGCCTTTGACGTGGGCGTCTACGGCCTGGCTCCGGAGCTCCTCCGTCTCCTCGGCAAGCTCAAGTACCGCACGAGCTACGCGCAAAACGTGCTCCAGCACTCCATCGAGGTGGCCTATCTCTGCGGCGTGATGGCGGGAGAGCTCGGTCTGGACGTGAAGAAGGCCAAACGTGCGGGGCTCCTTCACGATATCGGGAAGGCCGTGGATCAGGAGCTCGAAGGTCCCCACGCCCTGATCGGCGCGGAGCTGGCCAAGAAATACGGAGAGGACGAAGAGATCGTCCACGCCATTGCCGCCCACCACGAAGACGTGGCGCCGGAGACCCCGCTGGCCGTGCTGGTCCAGGCGGCGGACGCCGTTTCAGGGGCCCGTCCCGGCGCGCGGCGGGAGCTCCTTGAGAGCTACATCAAGCGTCTCGAAAACCTCGAGCGGGTGGCCACTTCCTTCCCCGGGGTGCAGAAGGCCTACGCCATCCAGGCGGGCCGTGAGATCCGCGTCATGGTGGACAGCGGCAAGGTCTCGGACACCGACGCCGCCCTGCTTTCCCGGGAGATAGCCAAGAAGATCGAAAAGGAGCTCACCTATCCGGGGCTCATCAAGGTGACGGTCATTCGCGAGACAAGGGCGGTGGAATATGCCAAGTAAGATGCGCGTGCTCTTCGTGGGCGACGTGGTGGGGCGGCCCGGGCGCAAAGCCATCAAACGTTTTCTGCCGGACCTGATCTCCCGCTACGCCCCGGACTTCGTTCTGGGAAACGCCGAAAACGCCGCCGGGGGTTACGGGCTCACGGAAAAGACGGCGGAAGAGCTCTTCGGCGCGGGGTTTGACCTCCTCACCTCCGGGAACCACATCTGGCGGCGGGAATTTTTGCCCTATCTCTCGCGCGCCGAGAAGGTGCTCCGTCCGGCCAATTATCCCGCCGGGGCCGTGGGGCGCGGACACGCGGTCATCCAAAAGAACGGCCTGAAGTTGGGGGTCATCAACCTGGAGGGCCGGGTCTTCATGAGGGCGCTTGATTGCCCCTTTCGCATCGGCGCGGCCCTGGCCGAGCGTCTCCGGGAAGAAACCCCCTGCATCGTGGTGGATTTTCACGCCGAAGCCACCTCGGAAAAGATCGCCCTGGGCTGGTATCTCGACGGGAAGGTCTCGGCCCTCCTCGGAACGCACACCCACGTGCAAACCGCAGACGAGCGCGTTCTCCCGCAGGGCACGGCCTACATCTCCGACGTGGGCATGACCGGCATCCGCGACGGGGTCATCGGGATGCGGGCGGATCAGGCCGTGGAGCTCTTCCTCACGCAGGTTCCGAGAAAGCTCGAGGTGCCCAACTCCGGTCAGGTGAAGCTTGAGGCGGTTTACGTGGAGCTTGACGCGGAGAGCGGCCGGGCGCTCAAGATCGAAAGGATCAGGTTGAGCGACTAGTCGAGGGGGGAGACGAGGATCTTCTGGGCGAGCCCCTGCCCCAGGGCCAGGCGCGTGCCCTTGACGGAGACGATCACCGGCCCGCAGTTGTTGATGACCTCGAGCTCCTCTCCGGGGATGATGCCCATGTCCGCGAGACGGGCCTGCATCTTCGCCCCGCCCACGAACCTTTCCACCCTTACCCGTTCCCCGGAAGAGACGAGCACCAGGGGAAGCGCGGGTCTCGCCCTTGCGGCCTGGCACTTGTCGCAGAGGCCGTAGATTTCCAGGCGATGGTCCAGGGGCTTGAAGCCGTAGCGTTTGGCGATTTCTTCCTGCAGGGCCTCGAGATGGGGGAGATAGAACTCCTGGATGCGGCCGCACTTGGTGCAGATGAGATGGTCGTGGTGCTCGCCCAGATGGCGATGCTCGTAAACCGGCGCCTGACCGAGGAATTCCTTTCTCTGCGCGAAACCCAGGCGGCAGAAGAGCTCAAGCGCCTCCCGGATCTGTTCAAGGGGCAACTTGAGCCCCTTCTGCACCAGGGCCTCCTGCAGGCCCTCGGGGGAGATGTGTTCCTCGCACTCCAGGAAGGTGTCGAAGATGCGCAGGAGGAGCTCTCGTTCCTCCTCGGGGAGATGATCGATGAGGCGCTTTAAGTTTTCGCGTTCTCGCTGGTGGATTTCGTGCATTAACATAACTGCGACTCGGTAAAAGTACCGCTGAGAGTGAAGCTTCACTCTTTAGAAGGGGCCTGTCAAGAGGCAAATTGTGGCGCCTTCAGGTTCTCAGGTGCTTCTGGAAGGGTATAATCAGCCCTAAATCTGGACGAGGAGGAAGGTTTGTCTTCGAGGGAGTTGATCCTCTCCACGGCCCGGGAAGTGATCGAGGTCGAGATAGAGGGTCTGCAGGCGGTGAAGGAGAAGATGGGAGATTCCTTCGTGGAGGCGGTGGAGCTCATCCTGGCGGCGCGCGGGCGGGTCGTGGTCACGGGCATGGGAAAGAGCGGTCTCATCGGCCGCAAGATAGTGGCCACCCTCTCCTCCACGGGGACACCGGCCTTCTTCCTCCATCCCGCCGAGGCCCTGCACGGGGATCTGGGCATGGTGGTGGGCCAGGACGTGCTCCTGGCCATTTCCAATTCCGGCGAGACGGAGGAAGTGAACAAGCTCTTGCCCACCCTCAAGGAGCGCGGGGTGAAGATCGTCGCCTTCACCGGAAGACCCGATTCCACCCTGGCCCGCGAGGCGGACGTGGTCGTGGACGTCGGGGTCCCGCGGGAGGCCTGTCCCCTGGGAGTGGCGCCCACGGCCAGCACCACCGCGGCCCTGGCCGTGGGAGACGCCCTGGCCATGACCCTTGCCAAGTTGCGCGATCTGAAGCTCGAGGACTTTCGGCGCAACCATCCCGGCGGCTCCCTGGGGGAGAGACTGCGCGTGCAGGTGCAGGAAATCATGCTCACCGGAGAGGCCCTTCCCCTGGTGACCGTGGGCCAGCCCATGGAAGAGGTGCTTGAGGAGATGGATCGCAAGCGTCTGGGTTGCGTGCTGGTGCTCGAAAACGGGCGTCTGGCCGGAATCCTCACCGACGGAGACCTGAGGCGGGCGCTCCTGCGTCACGGCGACCTGCGGGGCCTTCCGGTAGAGGCCATCATGACCCCGCGGCCCAAGGTCATCACCCCGGAAAGACTGGCTGCCGAAGCCCTGGAACTCATGGAAAGGAACCTCATCACCGTGCTCCCGGTGGTCAACGACGAGCACGAGGTGATAGGAATCCTCCATCTGCACGATATCCTGGGTAAGGGACAATTCAAATTTACAGGAGTTTGAGATGATGAAGATCAGGGAAGTCTACACCTTGACGAGGGAATATCGCGATCTGGCCGGTGTCGGTGGGCTGAAGGACGTGGCCCAGGAGCTCTCCGAGGCCCTGGTGCAAAAGGGCCTCAAGGTCACGGTTTTCATGCCGCGCTACGGGTTCCTCGACGCCAAGGCCCTGGGTTTCCGGGAAACCGGGCTCACCTTCCCGGTGGACATGGACTACGCCCACGAGGAGCGCCGGGAGACGGTCTCCCTCTGGGAGGGCAAGCTGAACGGCGTGCGCATCTTCCTCATAGAGGCCGACCGCTACGCGGAAAAACTCGGCATCTACACCTACACCGAGGAGGAGGAAAAGCGGGAGCCCTGGAAGAAGAAGGGCAGCGGTCACTTCGACTATTTCGCCATGAACATCCTGCTCCAGAAGACGGCCCTTTGTGCCGGCATCCGGCTGGGTGAACGCCCGCAGATCATGCACTGCCACGACGGACACACCGCCTGCACGCCGGCGCTGGCCAGGGAGATCATGGGGTTCAGGGACTACTATCCGCCCACGGGTTTCGTCATCACCATCCACAACGCCGGTCTGGGCTATCATCAGGACGTGGCGGATCTTCCCTTTGCCAAGGCCAACACCGGGCTTCCCTGGTGGGTGATAAACGACTCGCTCCTGAACAACGCCTTCAACCCCTTCCTGTGCGGGGCCCGCTACGCGGTGATCAACACCGTTTCCGAGCAGTACGCCAAGGAGCTCCAGGAGACCGATCTCGACGCCCACACCGGTTGGCTGGGGCACGCGCTCAAGGAGCGGGGCATCAAGCTCGAGGGCATCACCAACGGGATCAACCCCGCGGATTTCGATCCGCGTCATCCCGAAAAGCTGGGGCTTCCCGCGGGTTTCGATCCGGAGAAGGGCGACCTCGAAGGAAAGAGGGTGTGTCGGGAGGAACTCATCGCCCGCATCCTGCGCCGCGAGTTGCGGGTCAAGGTCTACGGCAGGATCAAAGACGTTCCGGACTGGCCCCTTCTCACGGCGGTCTCCCGCCTCACGGAGCAAAAGGGCATGGATGTCCTGGCCCAGGCCCTGCGCTTGCTCTACGAGGAGGGCGAGCCGTTTCTCACCGTGATCCTGGGCACCGGAACCCCGGAGATCGAGGAGCGCCTCATCGCCCTTACGCGCGAGTTCGAGGGGAAGATGGCCCTCCTTCTGGGTTACGACCCGGCTTTGGCCAATCTCATCTTCGCCGCCGGTGACTTCTTCGTCATCCCTTCGAACTACGAGCCGTGCGGGCTGACGGATTTCATGGCCCAGCTCATGGGAAACCTTCCCATCGTGCGCCGAACCGGCGGGCTGGTGAAGGTCATAGACGGGTTCAACGGGTTCTCCTACGAGGAGCAGAAGCCCGAGGAGCTGGCCAAGACCATCAAGCGCGCCTTCGAGGTCTATCGTCGGGAGCCGGAAAAGCGCCTCCAGATGATCAAGCAGGCCATCAGGCACATCTACGAAAACTACACCTGGGACAAGGTTTCGGAGAAGTACCTGGCGCTCTACGAGCGGGCCCTGGCCATGCGGCCCCTCTAGCAACCCACTTTGCGCATCTCGAGCTCCCTCTTCAGCGTGTACTTGATGAGGGCCTCGCGGTCCTTTTCCTTTTCGATGAGGAAGTGGATGCCGTAGAGCTTGCGCCCCCGGTTGCGGGGCTGTTCGCGCACGATGCGCGCGCGGGCAATGCGCACGGGTTCCCCAAAGGGTTTTCCCGTGGAAACCATGAGGTTCAGGGTGATGTCCTGGATCTCGTCCCCTACGTTCAGCGTGTCGCCCTTCTTGGTGAGGATGGCCATGCCGGAGCCGCTTATGTCGATGATGTCGGCCACGTACTCCTGATCGCGGTACTTGAAGATGGCCTTCGACCCTTCGGGCACCGAGATGCGATAGTAGGCCCGCCTTTCCAGGCGGTAGATCTCGCGCGGATAGGAGGTGATGACCAGCTTCTCTTCGGTGTCGGTTTCGATGATGCGCACCCGGAAAGAGTGCATGATGTGGTTCTTGTCGCGGTAGACCACGCGCGCCTGTTCGAGGAGCGGGTCCCACGGGCGGGGAAGATCGAAGAGGAGACGGGACTTTTCGACCTCAAGGAGGATGGTGGGGCCTGAACGGAAGTTCGGGGCCACGAACTGGACCCAGAAGGCATTTTCTTTCAGGTCCTCCAGCAGAACGCGGATGAGATTCTTGTCTCTCGTGCGCTCGTAACCGCCTTCGTAACTTTCCCAACTCATGCTTTAGCCTCAGCCCAGTTTTTTCCGGTAGCCAGATTCACCTTGAGAGGCACCTTGAGCCTGACCACTCTTTCCATCTTTTCTCGGACAAGATCTCGAATTTCTTCAAGTTCTTCGGGCGGAACTTCAAAAAGCAGTTCGTCGTGGACCTGGAGGAGCATCCTGGTGCGGGCCTTTTTCTCGCGCAGGGCCTGGTCTATCTGGATCATGGCGAGCTTGATGATGTCCGCGGCGGTTCCCTGAATGGGAGTGTTGATGGCCGTTCTTTCGGCGAATTCCCGCGCCACGCGGTTGGGGCTCTTGATGTCGGGAAGGGGCCTCTTGCGCCCGAAAAGCGTTTCCACGTAGCCCTTTTCCCGGGCCTCGGCCACGATTCTTTCCATGTAGGCCTTCACCCCGGGATAACGCTCGAAGTAGCGTTCGATGAAGGCCTTGGCCTCGCGGCGGCCGATCTTGAGCTCCTTGGCCAGCCCGTAGGGGCTCATGCCGTAGACGATGCCGAAGTTGATGGTCTTGGCCATGCGACGCATCTCCGGGGTGACCATCTCCGGCGGGATGCCGAAGACTTCGGCGGCGGTGCGGCGGTGGATGTCCTCCCCGCGGCGGAAGGCCTCGATCAGGGTCTCGTCTCCGGAGTAGTGGGCGAGGACGCGCAGGTCTATCTGCGAATAGTCCGCCGACAGGAAGACGAAGCCCTCCTCCGGGATGAAGGCCCGCCGGATCTTGAGCCCGTCTTCTCCGCGCACGGGGATGTTCTGGAGGTTGGGCTCGCTGCTCGAGAGTCTGCCCGTGGCGGTTACCGTCTGGTTGAAGGAGGTGTGGAGGCGGCCTGTTTCCGGGTTCACCAGGCGGGGGAAGGCGTCCACGTAGGTGGACTTGAGCTTGGCCAGCGTCCGATAGGCCAGGACCAGCCGCGGGAGCTCGTGATAGCTCGAGAGCTCTTCGAGCACCTCGGTGTCCGTGGAATAGGCCGTGCGCTTCGGGGTCTTCTTGATCTTCGGGAGCTTGAGCTTTTCGAAGAGGATGAAGCCCAGTTGCTGGCTCGAGTTGAGGTTGAAGCGTTCCCCGGCGAGCGCAAAGATCTTTTCCTCAAGCTCCTTGAGGCGGGAGGCCATCTCCCGGGAGAGCTCCTCGAGATAGGGGAGATCGAGGCGGATGCCCGCCATCTCCATGCGCGCGAGCACCTCGATGAGGGGGCGCTCGATGTTCACGAAGAGGTCCCAGAGGTCTTCCTCCCGAAGCCTGGGCCAGAAGTGCTGATAGAGGAGATAGGTCACGTGGGCGTCTTCGCAGGCGTATTCCGCGGCCTTCTCCACCGGCACGAAGGCGAAGGATTCCCCCTTCTTCAGCTTGGCCGTCACCTCCTTGTAGGAGATCATCTGGTGGCCGAGGATCTCTTCGGCCAGCTCGTCCAGGCCGTGCTGGCGTCGGGTGGGGTCGAGGAGATAGGAGGCAACCATGGTGTCGCCTTCGAGACCGCGGAGATCTATGCCGTGCCGCTTGAGCAGGATGAGGTCGTACTTGATGTTGTGCCCCACCTTGCGCGGCTGCTCGGCGGAGAGGATCTCCCCGAGCGCTTTAAGGGCCTCGGGCGGCAGTTGCCGCTCAAGCCCCTGATGGCCAAAGGGAAGGTAATAGGCCTTGGGTGGTTCGAGGCAGAGGGCCACGCCGACGAGCTTTCCCCTCATGGGGTCCGTGGAGTCGCTTTCGAGGTCCACCACCAGGACTTCCTTTTGGCGGGCCTCCTCGAGGAGGGCCTTGAGGGCCTCTTCGTCGCGCACGATCTCGTATTCCTGATAGGATATGGTCTTCTCAGCCGGAAGCTCCTTGAGGAGCTTCTTGAAGTCGAGCTCGCGGAAGAGCTCCCGCAAGCGGTGGACGTCGGGTTCCCGGCGGCGGTAGGCCTCGATATCGAGGGGAACCGGGGCCTCGGTGTTCAGCTTTACGAGCTCGCGGGAAAGGCGCGCCTGATCGGCGTGTTCGATCAGCCTTTCCCGCAGGCGTTTCTGCGGGATCTTGGGGGCGTTTTCGAGGACTGCCTCGAGCGAGCCGTACTCCCGGATGAGCTTGAGGGCCGTTTTCTCCCCGATTCCCGGGACCCCGGGCACGTTGTCAATGGTGTCTCCGGCCAGCGCGCGCACGTCGAGGAGCTTTTCCGGGGAAACGTCGAAGCGTTCCCGGATGGCCTCTTCGTCAATGAGCTCGTCTTTCATCGGGTCCCAGACGACCACGCGGGAGGAGATGAGGGGAAAGAGGTCCTTGTCCCCGCCGACGATGACCACCGGTTGCTCGAGCTTGGTGGCCAGGGTGGCGATGATGTCGTCGGCCTCAAAGCCCTCGATCTCGAGTTGCGGCACCCCGAAGGCCTTGGCCACCTCCCGGATGTAGGGGATCTGCACGGCCAGGTCGTCGGGCATGGGGGGCCGGTTGGCCTTGTATTCCGTGTAGATTTCGTGGCGAAAGGTGGGGCCCTTGGCGTCGAAGCAGATGACCGCGTACTGCGGGTCCATCTCGCGCAGGAGCTTCGTGAGCATCTGGGTGAAGCCGAAGATGGCCTTGGTGGGCAGCCCCTTGCGGTTCGAGAGATGCCCCTTGATGGCGTAGTAAGCACGAAAGATGAAGGAGCTCCCGTCAATGACGAAGAGCGCCTCGTGCGCGGGAAAGGGCAATTGGCGACCGAAAAGGCGTCCCTGGGGCATGACCTCTATCTACTATTTCTTCTTCCTTTGCAAAAGTCCCGCGGCTGGGTAGAAAGAAGGCCATGGGTGTGATCTCGCCGGAGCTCTGGGAAAAGCTCGAGGAGGAAGCCAGGCGCTACTACGAGGCCGACGACGGGAGCCATCGTCTCGACCACGTGAAGCGGGTCATGGCCCTGGCCGAGCATCTGGCCCGAAGCGAGGGGGCGGATCTGGACGTGGTGCGCGTGGCCGCTCTCTTCCACGACATCGGGCGCGCCGAGGAAAAGCGCACGCGCGGCAAGGTGTGCCATGCCCGCTACGGGGCCGAGCTCACCCGCCGGATCCTCGAAAAATACGGCCTCCCGCAGGAGTTCATCGAGAGGGTGACCGAGGCCATCGCCACTCACCGCTTCCGCAGTGATCGCCGCCCGCAAACCATCGAAGCCAAGGTGCTCTTCGACGCCGACAAGCTCGATGCCCTGGGGGCCGTGGGCATCGGCCGGGCCTTTCTCTTCGCCGGGGCCGTGGGGGCGAGGCTCCACAACCCCGAGGTGGAACTCGAAAAGACCGAGCCCTACAGCCTGGAAGACACCGCCTGGCGGGAGTTCAAGCTCAAGCTCTCCAAGATCAGGGACCAGATGCTCACCAGCGAGGGGCGTCGCCTGGCCGAGGGGCGCCATCGCTTCATGGAGGAGTTCTTCGAGCGCCTCCATCGGGAAGTGGCAGGAGAGATCTGATGCGTGAAGCCGTAGAGATCACCATCTTCAATTCCCTTTTGGCCGCGGTGGCCGAGGAGATGGGCATCGTGCTCCAGAAGTCGTCCTTCTCACCCAACATCAAGGAGAGGAGGGACTTTTCCTGCGCCATCTTCGACGGCCAGGGCCGCCTCATCGCCCAGGCCGCGCACATCCCCGTGCACCTGGGGGCCATGCCGCACACCCTGGCGGCGGTGCGCGAAAGGCTCGACCTTGAGCCCGGGGACGTGGTCATCACCAACGATCCCTACGCCGGCGGCACGCATCTGCCGGACATCACCCTGGTCAAACCCCTCTTCTTCGAGGACGAACCGGCCTTCTTCCTCACCGTGCGGGCCCATCACGCCGACGTGG